>NZ_RJNK01000002.1:0-300000 GCF_003942585.1 Streptococcus oralis
CTTTAACTAGAGTTATAGCATCAATCTTAGATGTTTTTCTGTTTAGTTCTATCAATTCCATTTTCAATTTTTTCCATTTAAAGTTGGAATTTAAAAGATAATCTAAATCAATATAGAAATCAACTATAACACTTTCATCATCTGTGCTAACAACTTTTACTTCATTTATTGGTAAGTCAATATGTTGCGAATAATTTCTCAAAGAATGACAAAATCGATAAGCAAAGTTCGTATCATACTGATAGCTTGCAAAACTATGTATACAATCAAATTCCTCACTATCCTGGGAATATTTTTGTTTGATTTGATTTTCATTAAAATCGACAAACAATTTTCCACTGGATAATAAATGAATCATGAAACGATTCACGTCTGCCTCTTCAATTTTCAATTCCTTTGACTCAAGTTTATTCTTAATACTTAAAAAATCCGAGACATCTGAAATAAACAATTCGAACATATTCTTGATTTTTTGAAAATCCTTTTGAATCTCAAAAATTTGGTTCGAAACTGACATTATTTCCTTGGTTGGTTCAATATCAGAGATGATAAAACGTTTTTCATTATTGTTAATTTCTAAATATGCTAATCGCTCGATAATATCATTATCATCTAATTCAGCATACTCCACATCAATTTGACGTAACTGTTCCTCAGATAAAGAGCTTACTTCCTCTTTTACATCACTCATCTTATTCCCTCCCACTCACTCCTCAGCAAGCCATACCTCAAATCATCACAGCGATTGCCTTGGGCATCTTTGCGGTCCCGGATGCGAGCTTCAAGAGTGAAACCAAGTTTCTCAGCGACTCGTTGGCTTTGGAGATTATGGCTGTAGCAAGATAGTTCAATCTTGTGAAGACCAAGTTCTTTAAAAGCCTCATCAATCAAGGCACGCGCGGCTTCTGGTACATAACCTTGGCCCCAATAGTCTGGGTGCAAGGTGTAGCCAATCTCCAGTACATCGTCTGCGTGGCGATGATTGAAATCAACAGAACCCATGACTGTGTCGGTTCCTTTGACGACAATTCCGTAGCCAGCTGGTAGATTTTCCTTTTGATTGCGCTCGGGCAGAATATGCTCCAGGTAGTAAATCTCATCTTCCAAGGTCTTGACGGGCGGAAAGCCTGCTGGGTAGGAGACTTCTGGCAGACTAGCATAGGCATGGATATCTTCGGCATCCGCCACTGTGCGGACTCGTAAGACGAGGCGCTCCGTTTCTAATCGTTCTGGTAATTGTGCTTGCTCCATCTTCCTACCTCGCTTTCTACAAAAAATCGCCCCTGCCATCTATATGACAGGGACGAATGTGATTATCCGCGGTACCACCCAATTTCGGGCAGAGCCCGCAACTCTAGTCTTCTTGTTTCTCTTTTATGACGTCGTTAGCTCGCTTTGACGTACTTCAGTACAGCCTGCAACTCGCTGCCTAGTCCTAAAAGGGAACAAAAAGACTATTCTAATATTTCATTTTCATCCATCAGCAACCAGTTTTGACACATTTGTGGACTTCTCAGCTCCGCCACTTTCTGTAAAATGTGGGATTCAAAACACCTCTAATAGCTTTATTGTAACAAGTTTTTGACGGAAATGCAAGGGACAAGAAAAATTACTTGAAGCTGATTCCGTGTTCTTTTAATTTCTTAATAGTAGCTGGGCCGATTCCTTTCAAGGCAAGGAGTTCTTTTTCCGTCCAGTTTTTAAAGTCAGCAGCCGACTTGATACCTTCATCATAGAAAGTCTTAGCGCGATCTACTGAGAGACCACCCAAAGTAGCTGCGAAATCTTCTACTGAATTGGCTACTTTTTGAGCTTGTTCCTTGGTCGCTTCTACTGCTTGTTCCACTTTTTTAGAGACAACTTTTCCTGCTTGGCTGGCAGATTGTTCTGCATGTTTCACAACTTTCTTTGTCTCTTCGACAACCTTGTTCACAGTACTTGAAAATGCACCTGAGCGACGAAGGCTATTTCGCAATTGTTTTTTACGTTGGAGTTTCTTTGACATGATAAAATCCTTTCAATAAAAAATCCCTGCTCTGACAAGGATTTAATAAAGATATTCTATCAAGATTTTGGCAAAAAATCAAGAAAGTATCACTATTTTAATAATTTCGTTCACCAAACAAGCCTTCTGGCAGATCATGAAATCCCTTGCCTGCTTTGAAGTTTTCAAACTTACCCAGCAAAAACTGATAAGCATCCAAGCGACTCTCGTAGCGAATCATGGCATCTTTGGCACGCTCGTCCTGATCTTCTTCGTAGACTTTTTGACTTTCCTTGTGCGCCATGTCGTTGATCATGATCTGGGTATTGACCCAGGCTTCAAATTCCTTCATAAATTCCTGTTCGTAACTCATTGGTTCTCCTTATTCTAATCCACGGAAGTAGTCCGTATCAATCTCTAGGTAGGGCTGAATATCCTGAACATACTCCAACACTCCCTGGAATTCTCCGTTCTCATCGTGTACTGCAGCGTAGGTGATGTGGACAAACTTGCCTCGCGACTCAGACTTGAACCACATTTCATACTTGTCCTTGACCCCTTCACGAAGACCTTTCATAACGGCCTTCACCTTGTCTAAGTACTTGGGCGGATGGCAGAGTTCAACATTGCGTCCGACTTGGGACGGCGTCCGTTTGAAAATCATCTCATCAGCTGGCGTATTGTCATTGTAATACTGGAAAATGTCGTCTTTATTGACAAAGGTAATCTCCATAGGGAGGTGATTGAGGATGAGGTTGGCCTGCTCGACGGAGAGATAGCCATTGCCAAAAGCCTGTTGACTATGACGGTCCAGCACCGCTTCCTTTTCCTTAGGGGTAAAGGTAATGGTGAACTGACCTTCTGGTGTATCGATAACTTGATGCACTTGGCCTTCAGCAGTGTCTAGCTGCACGGGCTCCTCTGCACTCTTTGCCTCAACAAAACGCTGTCGTTCTGGAACCCATTTCTCAGACGGACGGATGATGGCATAGCCGTAGGCATCGCTCTCCTCCGCAATCTGAATCCAATCATCCTGGGTGAAAGACTCGAGGAGAATCATGAGGAGGATGGACTCTTCCTTGAAAATCATACTTTCAAACTCTGTCGCAAAAGCTTCAAAATCTTCTTTTACACTGCTAATCGACACTTCTGGTAGTGCCTTAGCCGTCGCTAGAGCTGTCTGAAAGAGTTCCCTGATCTGGTCATCCACTCCCCACATGACCTTAGGGGGTGAATCGTGACCATAGCGCTCCATGATGGGGAAAAAGAGCTCTTCCTTGCGCTGGTAGTGGATATCAAATTGGCCCAACAGCCCCATTTGACGGACCAAACCCTTGCGCATCTCCGCAAGCATTTCCTCGTCTTCCATAGACTCATAGGTATCTAACAGTCTCCGAATGCGAATCAAGGCAGCACGGAGAGCTAGATTTTCATCCTTGAAGACCCGAACTGGGTGACCTGGGTGCTCTGTATCCTCTACTTCGACACCCTTAACAGCGTTTTTAAAAAGATTGGCATGGACATCACAGAGCTCCATAATATCTTCAAAAGTAACACCTGAGTCTGAGTTCATCAGCTCGTGCTCCATAAGGGAAATCTCAATGGCTGACACACCTGTAAAGGTCGCATCAAAGCGCTCCTGAACTGACTCAGGAGAGGCACCATTGTGCAATTCTAACAAAATATCCCGTAGGATATGAATCCGTTCATCTGCCATTAGTCTAATCCAATCACTTCGTAACCATTCGCTTCCAGTGTGCGGACAATCTTGTCCATAGGAGTTCCTTCAAGCTTAGAACCCTGTTTGAGCGATACTTTGCGACCGACCGTGTTGCGCATCAAGGGATTAGCAAGTGGTTTAAAACCAAGCTCCACTAGGATTTCCAAGACTTCTGGATGCTTATCCACCACTTCTGCAACGGGAATTGACACATCGATGATATTATCCATGACGACCTCCATGTATGTTCTAAAATGATTTTCCTGCTTATATTATACCATAAGGACGATTAGCATACATCAAAAAAGAGGGTTGCCCCTCTTTCTTAATTCTTATCCAGATTGCGTAGCATCTCGTCAATCTTGTTTCCATATTCGATGGACTCGTCTTTGACGAAGGTTAAATCTGGAATTTTGTACAATTTCAAATTGCGACCAAGTTCACGTTTGATAGTTCCAGTTGCTTTTTCAAGCCCGATTTGAGCTTTTTGATTATCCGAAGCAAGGTTACTCAAAATGGTGTAGTAAACCTTGGCAACAGATAAGTCACCTAGCATCTGAACATCTGTGATGGTCACACCTTGGACACGCGGATCACGGACTTTCTTTTGCAAAATCTCATTGACTTCACGCTTGATTTCCATGCCCACACGATCCGTACGGAAATGATTTGCCATGATATTCCTTTCTCTACTTTGAACCAAAAGCTAGGCCAGCAGACCTAGCTATTTTTATTAGATAGAGGAACTAGAGCCATTTGAATCTAGGAAACAAGCCTTAGATAGAACTAGGGGTTCATCAAGGCGCTGTTGACGACGAGTCAAATGAGCTATCGTTTCTCTATTATCTCTTGATTTCTTCCATGATATATGCCTCAATCACATCATCCATCTTGATGTCATTGTAGCCATCAATCATCAATCCACCTTCACGACCGTTTGTAACTTCTTTCACATCGTCTTTGTAGTGTTTCAAGCTTGCGAGTTCGCCGTCATATATAACGACACCGTCACGGATGACACGGACTTTCGAGTCACGGGTAACCTTACCACTCATAACCATAAATCCACCGATGGTTCCCACTTTAGAAACTTTGAAGGTTTCACGGATAACTGCTTCACCGATAACTTTTTCTTCAAATTCTGGGTCAAGCATCCCTTTCATAGCTTCTTCCATCTCTTCGATAACCTTGTAGATAATGCTGTGGAGACGGATTTCTACATCGTCAGCTTCTGCTTGTTGACGTGCTTGTGGTGTAGGGCGTACGTTAAAACCAACGATGAAGGCATTTGAAGCTTCTGCAAGAGTCACATCAGACTCGTTGATGGCACCGACAGCCGAGTGGACGATGGTAACTTTGACACCTTCCACATCGATTTTTTGAAGTGAAGCAGAAAGGGCTTCAACAGAACCTTGTACGTCGGCCTTGATGATAACGTTGACTGACTTGAGTTCACCAGCTTTAAGTGTATCAAAGAGGTTTTCAAGGCTCACACGTTGGGTAGCTTGACGTTGTTTCATGAGCGCGCGTTTGGCACGTTCTTCACCTGCTGCACGCGCAGATTTTTCATCTTCGTAAACAGCAAAGTGGTCACCTGCCATTGGCGCTTCATTCAAACCTGTGATAGAGACTGGTGTTGATGGGCCTGCAACCTTGACACGACGACCAAGGTCATTGGTCATGGCACGGACACGACCGAAGGTATTTCCGACAACAATTGGGTCTTGAACATTCAAAGTACCTTGTTGAACAAGAAGGGTTGCAACCGCACCTTTTCCTTTATCCAAGCGAGCTTCGATAACCGTACCGATAGCACGCACTGTTGGGTCTGCCTTGAGTTCTTGGATTTCAGCCACAAGAAGGACTGTTTCCAAGAGTTCATCGATGTTTTGGTTGAATTTAGCTGAGATTTCGACAAATTCAGAATCTCCACCCCAAGCTGTTGACATAACCCCATGCTCTGCCAATTCACCGATAACGCGTTCTGGGTTGGCACCTGGTTTATCAATCTTGTTAATGGCTACGATGATTGGAACATTCGCCGCTTTTGAGTGGTTGATGGCTTCGATAGTCTGAGGCATAACACCGTCGTCTGCCGCTACGACCAAGATGGTGATATCGGTAACAGATGCACCACGCGCACGCATAGATGTAAAGGCCGCGTGTCCTGGTGTATCAAGGAAGGTAATCTTCTTGCCGTTTTCAACGATTTGGTAGGCACCGATATGCTGAGTGATACCACCTGCTTCACCTGTCGCAACACGAGAGTTACGAAGGGTATCCAAAAGTGTTGTCTTACCATGGTCAACGTGTCCCATGATGGTTACAACTGGTGGACGTTCAACCAATTCATCTTCATTAAGATACCCATCTTCGACGAAGAAACGTTCGATGTCGGCATTGTCCACTTCAACCTTTTGTTTGGCTTCGATACCATAATCTACCAATAGGAGTTCAATGGTTTCTCCATCCAAAGATTGGTTTTGTGTAGCCATAACACCCATCATAAAGAGTTTCTTAACAATTTCAGCTGGTTCACGTTTGATACGTTTCGCGATTTCAGCAACAGTCATACCATCTGTATATTCAAATTCGCTTGGCAATTCATGGAACTTACGTTCTGTAACAGGTTTTGGTGCCTGATTGCGGTTATTTTGCTTGTTGCCTTTTTTATTCTTTTTGTTGTTATTCCAGTTACTATTTCTTTGATTTCTCACTTGATTCTGACTACTTCGATTCTTTTGTTGTTTTCTAGGACCATCTTCTTCGTGATCATAATCGTCACGTTCTTTGTCTGGTCGGGCTTGTTTTTTACGACGTGTATCCACTGGCGCTTCTTTCGCTACTGGAGCTACTGTTACGGCTGGCTGCGTTTGTTCAGCTAGCTTAGCAGCTTCCTCAAAGATTTCCTCAGGCTCCTTGCGTTTATTAGCTTGAGCCAAGGCTTCTTTAGCAGCTTGCGATTGTTTGAAGCGCTCCTCGCTTGAGCGTGCGTACTCTGCATTTTGCTCTGCTTTTAGGGCTGCTGCACGAGCTTTAAAGTCAACACGTGGCTCAGCTTGTTTTAGTTGGAAGTCTTGTTGCTGACGACGATCATTGCCACGATTTCCTTGACCTTGTGGTTTCTTCCCTTGGTCGTTAAAACGGCGATTGTCGCGGTTTCCTTGACCAGGTTTGCCACCATTACGGCCGTCGTTTTTCTGACGGTTGCCGTTTTGTTGTTGGTCACGGTTATTGCCCTTGTTTTGTTTGCGTCGCTCTGCCTGCTCTTTTGCACGTGCCTCACGCTCCGCCTTGAAGTTTCGGCTCTGCGGTCTTGCAGCCACCACTTTTTCTGTTTTAGGAGCGACTGGCTCAGCAGGTTTTGCCTCTTCCTTGGCTACAGCTGGTTTAGTTGAAACAGGCTTTTCTGCTTTCTTTTCTACACTAACTTTTGGTACTGCAGGTTTTACTTCTGCCTTAGGAGCGGATGCAGGCTTAAAGCTCGCTGCGATTTGCTCAGCAGCAGCGGTTTCCACGCTCGATGAGTGGCTTTTTACATCCAAGCCCAACTCTTTTGCACGCGCTACAACTTCTTTACTTTCTTTTCCAAGTTCTTTTGCGATTTCGTACAATCTTTTCTTAGACAAATCATGTCCTCCTCTTCTATTCCATAAGAGACCTCATTTTCTTTGTAAATCCAGCATCTGTCACAGCCAAAACCTTTCTTGATTTTCCGACTGCTATGCTTAATTCCAGTGTTGAAAACACGGTTATAACTTCTACTTGATAATAGTCACTTTTATCTTGAATCTTCTTGGTTAGATTGGGACCAGCATCATGGGCTAGTAAGACTAGCTTGGCTTTCTGGTCTTGAATGGCCTTGACCACCAATTCCTCACCCGATATAATCCTGCCTGCTCGCTGAGCAAGCCCCAAGAGATTGCTTATCTTTTGCTTATTCAAGTCCTAACTCTCTTCTTTTTACTTTGTGATCGACATAAGCGATCAACTCATCATAAAAGCTTTCTTCCACTTCCATGTTAAAGCTACGGTTAAAGACTTTCTTCTTTTTTGCCTCTAGGGCTTCTGCATTGTCTAGCTTGATATAAGCGCCACGGCCATTGGCCTTGCCTGTCGGATCGATAAAGATCTCTCCTTCTTTGTTCTTGACAATGCGGAGCAAATCACGCTTATCAATCACTTCGTTAGATACAACAGACTTGCGCAAAGGGATTTTTCTTGTTTTCATCTTTCCCTCCTCTAGCAGCTTTTATTCTTCGATCAATTCATCCGCAGCTGCGTAATCCACTTGACCTGCTTCTTCCATAGCTTCAAACTCACTGGCAGACTTGATATCGATACGGTAACCTGTCAAGTGAGCTGCCAAGCGAACGTTTTGTCCACGACGACCGATAGCAAGAGAAAGCTTGTTATCAGGTACAACGACCAAGGCACGTTTGCTATCATTTTCATCAAAGATAACTTGGTCAACCTCTGCAGGTGCGATGGCATTGTAGATAAACTCTGCTGGATCCGCTACCCACTCGATAACGTCAATGTTCTCTTCTACAGGAATCATACGGTCGCTCTTAGCGTCGTAGCGAGCTGGGTGGAATTTGCTGGTGATTTTCTTGATATTAGCACCACCACGCCCAACGATTGTCCCGATAGCGTCCACGTTTGGATTATGGCTACGAACGGCAACTTTAGTACGGTCACCAGCTTCGCGGGCTACGCTCATGATTTCAACAGTTCCATCGTAGACTTCTGGAATTTCTTGCTCCATCAAGCGTTTGATCATTTCTGGATGGCTACGGCTAACAAATACATTGACACCACGAGGATTGTCTTCAACCTTGTAAACGTAGACTTCGATACGGTCGTGGGAAGCAAAAACTTCTCCAGGGATTTGGTCTTGTTTTGACAATTGGGCTTCGATGCTACCAAGGTTGACATAAATAAAGCGATTGTCAAAACGTTCTACTGTACCAGACATGATTTCTTGTTCATGTTCTTTGTAAGTATTATAAGTGATGGCACGTGTTTGCTTGCGCATTTTTTCCATGATGGTTTGTTTAGCAGATTGGGCTGCTACACGACCAAACTCAGCTGGTGCTTCTTCAAACTTAATCTTGTCACCAAGCTCATAGGCTGAATTAATGGCAAGGGCATCTTTCAAGCTGATTTCCAAACGGCTATCAAACACTTCATCAACAACTTCACGGACAGTATAAACTGTAAAATCACCTGTTTTTTCGTTGAAGTCAATGGCTACGCTATCTGATTGACCATAGCGTCTGCGATAAGCGGAACGAAGCGACTCTACTACTGCGTCGATGATGTCTTCTTTTTTGATTCCCTTGTCTTCTTCCAAAATGCGGAAGGCCTCTAGCATTTCTTTACTCATGTTTTCTTCACTTTTGAATCCTCAAAAGCTATCCTTTCTTTTTCTATAATTTAACTGCTAAACGTGCTTTTGATACTAAACTGTATGGAATTTGGACGGTTTTCTTACGTGTTTTGTCCATATATTCCATGGTCAACTCATCCTCTTCAAAGGCCAACAGAGTTCCTTCAAAGACTTTTTGCTTATCGATGGCTTGGTAGAGCCCGACATGAATGTATTTCCCAACTGCTCCAGCGACAGCATCCTTGGTTTTCAAAGGACGTTCCAAGCCTGGACTGGTGATTTCTAGGAAATATTGTTCTGGGAAGGGATCAGGCTTGATGGTATCTAAGACAGGACTGATAATTTCTGTCAGGTCTGCCGTGTCGTTCAAGGTAATTCCTTCAGGTTTATCTACAAAAATACTGAGAATCATATCACTGCCAATCTTTCCATACTCGATATCCACGAGCTCGAAAGGCGCTTGGATGACAGGTTCTACAACTTCTCTGACTAATTCTACGATTGTTGCGATTGCGTCCACCTCCTCATAAGCAAGAGGCGAAGATATTTCCCCGCCTCTCTTTCTCATATTCTTACTATCAGTATAGCACGTTTGTCAATTTATGTAAAGTATTAGCACTCAAACGGCTGGTTTTCAAGCTATTTCTTAAAATTCTGCCTCAACTCGGTAGATCACTTGACCTTTGCTGGAGAATTTTTGCTCATATTCCGTCATGACATTGCCTTCAAAATCACTGGCATGCAGGTCCAGCCAAACCCCATTGAGTTTCATCCCATACTGAGAAAAACTCACTAGACTGTACTCAAACAAGCCACGATTGTCTGTCTTGAAATGGATTTCCCCATTCTCAGGCAAAATGCGCTTGAAGGTATCCAAGAAACTCTTGTAGGTCAGACGACGTTTTTCATGGCGTTTTTTAGGCCAAGGATCTGAAAAGTTTAGGTAGAGACGATCAATCTCACCGTCTTCAAAGTAGTCCGTCAAATCTGAACCATCTACCCACAGCAACTTGATGTTGGGCACTCCAACTTCAAGCACCTTGTCCAAGGCATAACTCAATACCGACTTTTGGATATCAATCCCGATGTAGTTGATGTCAGGATTTTGCTTGGCCATTCCTGATACGAAGGCCCCTTTCCCACTTCCAACTTCAACATGAATAGGATGATCATTTCCAAACAAGTCTCGCCATTTCCCTTTTGCCTCCAAGGGATTGAGGACCACATACTGAGGATTAGCCTCTAGTAATTCTGTCGCCCCTTTACGATTTCTAACTCTCATCTCTTCTTTCCATACTTGTCACGGAAGACACGCAAGGCGTAAATCTCCCGGTTTACATTATCTAAATCTTGATTTACAAAGTATTTGGCAATCTGGCTCAAGTAAGAATACTGACCATACCAATACAATTTTTCCAAAACTGTCTGATTGTACTTATAACCATAATAAGTCAGCCAATCATGCCAATGCTGCTCTGGAATATAATGACACAGCATATGCGCCACATCAAACATGCGATCCGTCAGACGAACCGAATCCCAATCCACTAGATAAACGAGTCCACTCTCCGTCTCAATCCAATTACTATGGCGAAGATCACCATGCACAATCGTTGCATGGTCTTCTCTAAAACCTGGAACCGTCCTGCGCAAATCATCAATCACCGAGTTTAAGTACTGATGTCGTTTCAAGACTTCGGGTGCTTCCTGCCTCCAAGACTGCAACAAGTCTACTGGCGTCTCCATGGTATATCCCAAACGGCTCAACTGCTTCATCAAGGGACGTGAGCGGTGAAGACGTGTCAAGATATTGATGATCTGCTTGCGATTCATATCGTGCGGTGTCAAGATTTTGCCCGTCAACCATTCCTGGGCACACATATCACGACCATCTGGCAAACGACGAGTCCATAGTAATTGAGGAGCGATTTGTTCTCTGGCTAAGCCAGGTAGGATTGGAGAGGTGTTCATTTTTACAAAGACGCGCTTCCCATCAGGGTAGCTTCCCATATAAGCTTTGCCGCTCTTCCCAGGGATAGGGGTCAGCGTTAGCTCATTATCACCCAAGTCCATTTCTTTCCTCCGTATAAAGTTTCCTTACTATTCTACTAGTTTTTGGTCTATTCGTCAACCAGTCTTTTCAGTTGGTAAGGTAAATAAAACAATTGTAGGAAGAGACTAGCCCCTACAAGAGTCAACAAGGCTATTTTTTCTTGAAAAACCACTGCTCCGACCAGCAATTCTAACAAAAGAACGACACTTCCCACACCGAGCACAATCTGTTTCAACCCCTTCTCTTTTTCACCCTTTTCTAAAGGAAAGAGATGGGTCAAGTACTGGTAGTCAAAAGCACGATAGAGAGCCAACAACTGGAAGAGCATGAGGTAATTAAGCAGGACAACCACTGCTGTCGCAATCCATGACTGCTCGATAAAAATCACAGCTAACAAGGATAGGAGTAAGAGGCGGAGACTGAGGGCAAAGAGGTCTCCATTTCGCAGGTAAGAACGAAGATAGAGGTTTTGCCAGATTTTCCCAGGCACTTTCTGAACTACTTTAAGGATAAAATCCAGATAAGCGCGACGTTTGACACTATTTGAAACTCCCTTGACCTGAGTAAAGAGAGCAAAGAAACGAAGCAAGACTTGCTTGCGCTTGCTTTCTTGTGCAATGACATAGTCCCAGTCCAGCCCAGTTTCAGTGAAAAATTTACTGGCTTTTTGGCGAAAGAGGAGGTATTTCCCAATCCCCAATAAAAGCATATAGGCAAAAAAGACTGGCAAGCCATAACCCATGGCTAAAAACAAGGGCGCAAAAAGAAGTAAGCAGAGAGTCTGTACCAAGAGCCAAAAGACCAATGAGCGCACTGTCTGCCCTTTGAGGTAGGACTTGACCTCCTCTTCACTGACTAAGAGAAAGAGTTTGTCAGGTACTTCCATGTAGGTCGCGATTCCTCCCCAAGCTAAAAGCAAGGCAGAGACAATCCCCAAAAACAAGAGAATAGGCCAATGATTTTCAGGAAAATCTTGCAAGAGTTGACTGTACTGGTAAGCTAGAAAACCGATGAGAACCAGCAGGAACAAGACAAAGTGGTCATTGAGAACGTAACGGAGATAACCGACACACTCCTTACGAAAAGCCTGCTTTCTCTTTAAAAACAAGTCTTTCATAGGTCCTCCTCTTTGGTCAGAGCCAAGTAAATATCATTCAAACTAGCCTCAGGCATGTTAAAGGCCTCGCGCAGTTGCTGGAGGTTCCCCTGAGCCCTCACCTCCCCCTTGTGGAGGATAACAAAGGCGTCACACATCTTCTCCGCCGAGTCCAGCACGTGAGTACTCATGAGGATAGACTTGCCTTTTTGCTTTTCTACTTCCAAAAGCTGAACCAAGTCAGAAATAGCCAGCGGATCGAGGCCAAGAAAAGGCTCATCCACGATGAAAAGACTCGGATCCACCACAAAAGCACAGATAATCATGACCTTCTGCTTCATCCCTTTGGAAAAATGCACAGGAAACCAATCTAATTTTTGATCCAAACGGAACATTTTTAACAAAGGTTCTACATGCTCAAAAGCTATATTCTGCTCAATACCATAGGCCATGGCAACCGTTTCGATATGCTCTCTGAGGGTCAGTTCTTCATACAAGCTAGGCGTTTCTGGGATGTAGCCAATCTGCTTGCGGTAGTTGGTCGCATCTTCTCGTAGGGTGAGACCGTTAATCTTGATTTCCCCACTGTAAGGTGTCAACAGACCGATAATCTCATTGATAGTCGTTGATTTCCCAGCACCATTGAGACCAATCAAACCGACCAACTGCCCACTTTCAACTGTAAAGGACACATCTTTCAAGACAGGAACGTGAACATAGCCTCCTGTCAGGTTTTTAATTTCTAACATATTTTCTCCGAATCTGGTATAATGTAGCTATATTATATCAAAATTCAATACAGTAGAGGTGGATTTTATGTCAGATTGCATTTTTTGTAAGATCATCGCAGGGGAGATTCCTGCTTCAAAAGTATACGAGGATGAGCAGGTTCTTGCCTTTCTTGATATCTCTCAAGTAACGCCTGGACACACCTTAGTCGTACCAAAAGAGCATTATCGCAATCTTTTGGAGATGGACGCTACCAGCGCCAGCCAACTCTTTGCCCAAGTGCCAACAGTAGCTCAAAAAGTCATGAAGGCTACCAAGGCTGCCGGCATGAATATCATTGCCAACTGCGAGGAAATCGCTGGTCAAACGGTCTTTCATACCCATGTGCACCTCGTTCCTCGCTACAGTGCAGAAGATGACCTCAAGATTGACTTTATTGCCCACGAACCCGACTTTGACAAACTTGCCCAAGTCGCTGAAACCATTAGAAATGCCTAAGGAGATGCCATGAAACTATCCAATCTATTGCTATTTGCAGGAGCTGCAGCCGGAAGTTATTTTGTCGTAAAAAATCGCCAAGCCATTCAGGATGAAGTGCTAGATACAACTGACCGCGTCGAAGCCATTAAGGATGATTTGGATATCATCCAAAACAGCCTACAAATCATCGACCAACAAAAAGCCCTTATCAAGGAATACCAAAAAGATTTAACCTATAAATTCAAAGTCTTGGAAAAAGATTTCCAAACTAGAATGGCGATCCTCCAAGAAGAAAAACAAGAATAAGAAAGCCTCCAAGTTTCCTTAAATCCATTTTGGGTTACTAGATTCGAACAGAAAAGGGAGGGAATGAAAGTGAAACAGTTTTTAAAAGTTCTAGCGAAGGTCATCGCGATCCCTTGTGGTTGCCTCTGCCTGCTTGTAGCCTTGGCATTTCTACTACTGATGAATCTTTTCAAGGCCTCACCGAGTGACATCCAAAAAGGAAATGAATCCTTAAAACAAATCTTTATCTCCCTTGACCTCCCTCCTGAGAAAGTAGAATCAAATGGAAGGTATCAATTCGAGGGTGGAGGCTTACATTTTTATGTTACTTTCTCAGATGAGGTTATCAATAGTCACACCGTCCTAAAAGAAAGTCCAAAACTCACCAAAAATCGACTCGAAGTCTATGTCCTCCAGACAGGAGAGATTTCCTACTATAAAGTAGGGGATAACTTGTTCAATCATGGTTTATTGCAGTTTTTAGAGAAAGAAAGCGAGAAGTATCTCCAAGAAATCGGAAAGAAATTTAATCCCAATTACTCAATTCTCTTTTGGAATGATCAGGAAAGTCTTAAAAAGGGAATTGCATTCTATGAAAAAGCTTTGACCTTGGTGGATATTCAGGATAACTCGGCGATCAAGCATATTGATACCATCACCGTTAAGCCTGGCAAAGAAGCAGAAATCAAGCAACTCATTCAGGACATGGATGCAGCTGGCTTGCTCACTCAAAAGTATAAATAGTAGGCTAACTGGAAAATGATTTTTCGACGCTAAATTTCCCAAAATTATACAAAAAAGAGCCTTGAGGCTCTTTTTACTTTATTCTCCTTCAAAGGCATCTTTTATATGGTCAAAGAAACCTTTTTTCTTTGGATTGACTTTCAAATCGCCTGCAGCTGCGAATTCTTTCAAGGCTGCTTTTTGGCGGTCGTTCAAACCTGTCGGAGTCACAACATTGACAGTAACATATTGGTCACCAACGGCACCGCCACGAAGGCTCGGTGCTCCCTTACCACGTAGACGGAATTTCTTGCCAGTCTGAGTTCCTTCTGGGATGACCAACTCAACATCGCCATGCACGGTTGGAATCTCCACAGTATCACCAAGGGCTGCTTGGACAATATTAAGATTCAACTTGTAGAAAATGGTTGTTCCTTCACGTTCAAATTTATCACTAGCTTCAACTGAAACCACCACGTACAAGTCACCATAAGGACCACCGTTAAAGCCTGCTTCACCTTGACCCGCTAGGCGGATTTGTTGGCCTGTTTCCACACCAGCAGGGATCTTCACATGTACACTATGAGCTTGTTTTTCATGACCTGTTCCATGACAAGTTGTACATGGGTCTTTGATTTCCTTTCCGCGACCATGACAGACATCACAGGTTACTTGACGACGCATCATACCAAGCGGAGTCTGCGTATCGACGTTAATGACACCAGCGCCATGACAGCGTCCACAAGTGACTGGACTTGTCCCTGGCTTAGCACCAGAGCCATTACATGTACGACAGCTTGCTTCACGGTTGTATTTCACTTCTTTTTCCGTTCCGAAAATGGCTTCTTCAAAAGTCAAATTCACACGGTATTGGAGGTCATCACCTTGGCGAGGAGCGTTAGGATTGCGCGAAGAACCGCCTCCGCCAAAGAAACTTGAGAAGATATCCTCAAAACCACCGAAGCCACTTGCTCCGTCAAAGCCACCGAAACCACCAGCACCACCAAAGCCACCGTTGGCACCCGCAGTACCATATTGGTCATAGGCAGCACGTTTTTGGTCGTCACTCAAAGTCTCATAAGCTTCTTGAACTTCCTTGTATTTTTCCTCAGCGCCAGGTTCCTTGTTGATATCTGGGTGATATTTTTTGGAAAGCTTACGATAAGCCTTTTTGATCTCGTCTGCCGAAGCGTTTTTTGACACCCCCAGACGATCATAAAATTCAGTATTGTTCATAATTCAAGATACAAAGGGCGTCAAACGGACACAGCCAAAATAGGAGTTTTGACGACGGACGCTTGCGTCCTAGAAAAAACTATCTTTTTGGCACAGTCCGTAGCCCGTGTTCAGTTACGAACACCCTTATTCCTTTCTGTAATTTATAAGTAAATCTTTAGAGGATCTTTTCTATACTCTGCTTCACTTCATCAAACTCTTTGTCCGATAGAGTAAAAATCAAGTCCTCTTCTGAATATTCGTTCTGTTCTTTAAAATAGTTGTCAGTATTTTCTGCCAAACCTAGACTAAGAATCACTTTTCTTGCAAACTCTTGATGTGCAAAACCTATAGCCGTAATGATATTTTTATCTTGCACAAGAACTTTGGGTTGGAAATTTTCACGTGGAAGAAATTCAAAATAGTCAAAGAAGTTTTGCCAAATTCCACCTGTAAATTTCGTGTCATTCAACAAGCCAGCTTTCGCTAACAAAACGGGCGCAGAAGAAATTGCTGTAATTAAGATATCCTGCTCACCGAGTTCTTTCAAAAAAGAATTTAATTTTTCATCCTGTAGAGCAGGCCCTATATTTACCATTCCTGGTAAAATGATACAAGAATACTCTTCTATACAGATTTGATCCAATGTTTTTGTAGGTTGACAAGGTAAGCCATCCTCAGATATAACTATCGAATAATCTGAAGCGACATAATCAATCGTGATGTCAAAAGACAGAGCTAAAGTACTTGTTAAAGCGGTTATCTCATAAAGAGAAAAATTAGGATAAATGATACAAAGTACTTTTTTCATACGCAACATCCTCTATTTTACCGAAAAACAGAGGCTGGGTTGCAACCTCTGGATTTCTTCCTATCATTACGACGTTCAAAAACAAAGTCGATTATACTTTGTTTTTGAACTAGTAAGGCGTTTAGGCAAGTCGCCATAGCGATTGCCGTAGAATGACAATCACTTTAGTGATTAGTCATTCTTAACTACCTCGCTCTCCTGATTTTCAAGCTCGGGATAAAATAGTCCACTGGACTATTTTATTTCTCCGTAAACTCTCCGTCTACGACGTCATCGCCTGCGTTTCCTGTTGCTTGTGCGCCTTCTGCTCCTGCTTGTGCTTGAGCTTGTTGTGCTGCTGCAGCTTGTTCGTAAAGTTTAACAGCAAGTCCTTGAGCTTTTTCGTTCAATGCTTCAAGTTTTGCTTTCATTTCGTCCAAGTTGTTGTCTTCTTGGGCTTTCTTAAGATCATCAAGGGCAGCTTGGGCAGCGTCGCGTTCTGCGTCAAAGCCTTTTCCTTCAGTTTCCTTGATGGTCTTTTCAGTTGCGAAGATTGCTTGGTCAACTTCGTTACGAAGGTCTACTTCTTCTTTACGTTTCTTATCTGCTTCAGCGTTAGCTTCTGCATCTTTCATCATGCGGTCGATTTCTTCATCAGTCAAACCTGAGTTCGATTGGATAACAATTGTTTGTTCTTTTTGAGTTCCAAGGTCTTTGGCTTTAACAGATACGATACCATTCTTGTCGATGTCAAATGTTACTTCGATTTGAGGAATTCCTCGAGGTGCAGCTGGGATATCTGTCAATTGGAAACGTCCAAGAGTCTTGTTATCTGCTGCCATTGGGCGTTCACCTTGAAGAACGTGGATATCAACGGCTGGTTGGTTGTCTGCTGCTGTTGAGAAGACTTGTGATTTAGATGTTGGAATAGTAGTGTTGCGATCGATAAGTTTTGTGAAGACGCCACCCATTGTTTCGATACCGAGTGACAATGGTGTTACATCAAGAAGGACAACGTCTTTGACATCACCAGTGATGACACCACCTTGGATAGCCGCACCCATAGCAACAACTTCATCAGGGTTTACTGATTTATTTGGCTCTTTTCCAGTTTCAGCTTTCACAGCTTCTACAACAGCTGGGATACGAGTTGAACCACCAACAAGGATAACTTCGTCAATTTCTGACAAGCTCAAACCTGCATCTGAAAGGGCTTGACGAACTGGAACTTTTGTACGTTCTACAAGGTCACGAGTTAAATCGTCAAATTTCGCACGAGTCAAAGTCATTTCCAAGTGAAGAGGGCCAGCTTCACCTGCAGTGATAAATGGCAAGCTGATTTGAGTTGAAGTTACACCAGAAAGGTCTTTCTTCGCTTTTTCAGCTGCATCTTTCAAACGTTGCATTGCCATCTTGTCAGTAGACAAGTCAATACCGTTTTCTTTCTTGAATTCTGCTACCAAGTGGTCGATGATTTTTTGGTCAAAGTCGTCACCACCAAGTTTGTTGTCCCCTGCAGTTGACAATACATCGAAGACACCGTCACCGAGTTCAAGGATAGAGACGTCAAATGTACCTCCACCAAGGTCGAATACCAAGATTTTTTCTTCTTTGTCAGTCTTATCCAAACCGTAAGCAAGAGCTGCTGCAGTTGGTTCGTTGACGATACGTTCTACTTCAAGACCAGCAATTTTACCAGCGTCTTTTGTTGCTTGACGTTGAGCATCGTTAAAGTAAGCTGGAACTGTGATAACAGCTTTAGTTACTTTTTCACCAAGGTAATCTTCAGCGTAACCTTTCAAGTATTGAAGGATCATAGCTGAGATTTCTTGTGGAGTGTATTCTTTACCATTAGCAGAAACTTTTTCAGAAGTTCCCATCTTAGATTTGATAGAGATAACTGTATCTGGGTTTGTTACTGCTTGACGTTTCGCAGCATCACCAACGATGATTTCACCGTTTTTGAATGACACTACAGATGGAGTTGTGCGGTTTCCTTCTGGATTTGCGATGATTTTGCTTTCAGTTCCTTCAAGAACTGCAACTGCTGAGTTTGTTGTACCTAAGTCAATACCGATAATTTTAGACATGTGTTTTTCTCCTTAAATTTTATTTTCTATTTTTCTTTTTGATACTCTTCTTAGGTGGCGGCGCTGTCAGAGCTTGGCTTCGTCAATCTCTTTGACTAAACTTTGAGCCTAAGGTCTCAAAGTTTGCGCAAATAGCGTCACGGCGAAGAGTATCGCCTTTGGTTCGCTTCGCTCACTATTGCAAAGCTGAACTACTTTTTTATCTTTCTTTCATAGTTTATTGTCGTTTCGGACAAGATTTTTAAGCTCTATTGCCTAGTTGTATACTACTACCATGGCTGGTCTTAGGATACGATCATGGAGTTTGTAGCCTTTTTGGAAAACTTGGGCGATGGTGTCTGCTGGGTGTTCATCGTCTGCTGGGAAAGTTTGGATGGCCATGTGATAGTTATGGTCAAATTCACCATCAGCTGCGATTTCTTCGATTCCTTCTTCTTTCAAAGCGTGAATCAAGCTCTCTTGCACCATCTCCAATCCTTTTTTGACATCGTCTGTCAATCCTTCAACTGCAAGTGCACGTTCTAGGTTGTCGAGCGATGGTAAGATTGCTTTTGCCAAATCTTGACTACGATAGCGTTGCAAGTTTTGACGCTCTTCATTGGCACGACGTTGGATATTTTGCATTTCTGCATGAGCGCGAAGATATTTATTTTCGAACTCGTCCGCACGTTCATTGGCTAGTTCTAACTCTGTTTTCTCAGGAGTAGTTTCTACAGCTTCTTCAGTAGCTTCCACAACTTCCTCTTCTTTTACTTCTTCGTTTTTTATTTCCTCAGACATTTTTCGCCTCCTTTTTAGGAATTTATGTAATTTCATATTCAACTCACCTCATAATGATTACTACTCAAATAGCGATAGAAATCTGTGAGTTTCATAGTTAAGACTCGATTGACCACATTGAGTTGATTAACCAATTGCTGGTAATCCAGATTAACCGGACCGATAATGGCAAGAATTCCAAAACCTCGATAAGGAATGAGGAATTTACTGCTAATCACTGCTAGGTCTGCTAGACAAGACTCTTGACTGTCCGCAACACGGACATTTTGCATTTGATCTTCATGCAGACCCTCACGAATTTCCAGAGCCACTTTCTGTGGTTGGTCAAAGAACTGATAAGCTGCTAGATTTGCAAAATTCAAGAGATTGACCTTACCAGCCACCACAATGTTTTCGTTGAACATTTCCTTAAAGATGTGTTCAAAGAGATCGATGACATTGTCCGTCGTTGTGAAGTAACGCTGGATAATCTGCGGAATCTCCGTCCGAATCTTGTAGTGAATATCTAGAACGGTGTGACCTAGGAAACGTTCCTGAATGATGCTCTTCAGTTTCAGCAAATCCTCCTGCAAGAAGTTTCTTGGAATCAAAAACTGACTGGTAACCGTTCGCGATTCGTCTAAGGTAAATACTGCCAAGGCTGTATGTTGTCCTAAAATAACGATATCAAAGGCTGTCAGCCGTTGTCTGCTGGGCTCAACATCCAGTGCCACTACCGTACAACCACTCAAGTCTGTTAGTAGATTAGCAGCCTCTTGCAGAATATCCTCCAATTTGAAGAACTCCTGATCAAAGGCTTTGACAATCTCATAAACCTCATTTTCAGCTAGTCTGTCGAAATCCAGTGAGTGTTTCACATAGTACTGAAAACCAGCAACACTTGGCATCCGACCACTTGAAGTATGAGCTTTCTCAAGCAAACCTTGCTTTTCTAAAGCCGCCATATCATTACGAATGGTTGCACTGCTAGAGTTAACAGACTCTTGCAAGGCTTTGGATCCGACAGGTTCGTGCGTTTTGGTAAAGATGTCAATAATCAGATTTAAAATATCCTGCTGACGCTCTGTAACCATCTCATCACTCCTCTCTGTCTGATCAATTAGCACTCAATACACTCAAGTGCTAACTCATGATTCTATTATACACCCTTGAAAGATAATGTCAAGACAAAAACTCAAAAAAATAGCACTCTTTTACCAAGAGTGCTAAAAATCGGTCTGAGGACCTAGAACCTTACTGTTCATCTACTTGGTATTTCCTTTTAAGTCTGTAATATCCATAGATCAGATAAGAAATCAGGAAAGCGTATAGAACAAAAATAATGAAGAAAGATATAGAAAGATCTTCTCTAAATAAACTCATACAGACAACAAAACCACCTAAGAAAGTAGCTGTACATGAACGAAGTCTAGATCGCATGACTTCCCATCTGAGCCCCTTATTCATATAGACTTGATCCTCCGGAAGTAAATCAGAAGCTGATTTACGAAGAATTGAACAAAAACCTGTTTCTATCGATTCCCAACCTCTATTTCTAAAATCTTGTAGTTCATGCTTATACTTTTTAAAAAATCTAGAATCATAGATATGATAGATGACATCATCTGGTTGGCATTGTTCAAAATAGAAAAAACCAAAACGATTAGTTCTATATCTCCAACCTTTCAAGTGCATCTCATATAAATATTCTTCCTCCTTGTCCAAATCAACTATTGTAAAAATCCGAAATTGTACTTCACTATTCATTGTCTTACCTCCAGATTAGAAAATAGGTATTGCTTCATTTATCAGATAATTCTTTCCACTTTTGAAACAATCTCCAAAAAATATAAGAAATCTGAACCACCAGAGCCAACAATAAAACACAATCTATGATAGTAAGCAAAAACACTAGCCCGCTAAAAACGTCTCTTTCACTGAGCAACTTTAAGAACAACGGAATCAACATTGACAAGAAAAACAAGACAGGAAGCAACCGCAGTCTTAAAATCCGATTAACCATATCTAACTTGCTAGTAGCATCGTTATAAATCTCAAACTCAGCATCTGATTCAATTTGAGAATAAGGTTTTCTAAAGTAGGAAAAACTATTAAAGTCTGTAATATGCTCCCAGCCACAGTCTTTAAACAGTTGTAAATAGGAGGATCTCTCTGATTTTTCCATCGGGTAAAAATCCAACTGATAAGATACTTGTTCCGGCTGACACTTTTCAAAGGTATACTTAACTACAAACAATAAGATAGAATAGCTTACTTTCCTAAGCTTCCAGCCCTTAGCATGCATTTCTCTAAAGTATAGAGCCTCCCTCTCATAATCCGCAATTGTAAAAATTCGGTAAACAATTTTCTTTTCCATCATCCTTCCTCCCGACTATTTCTGTAGAGTCGTTCAATACGTTTCAATTCAATATCTAAGACTTTGCGTCCCAAGTCTGTAATCTGATAGATTTTACGTTTTTCCTCCTCTCGGACAAAGGAAATCAAGCCATCCTTTTCCATTTTCGACAAGGTTCCATACATAGTTCCAGGACTAATCAAAACTTGCGAATCTGTCATCTCCTTAACCTTTTGTGTAATACCATATCCATGATTCTCCTTCTGTAGACAAAACAAGATATAAAATCCTGTTTCCGTCATCGGAAGATAGACCCGACGAATCTTATCCGCTAATTCCATTTATAACTACCTCCCATTCAGTTCAATATATCGCACCTCGTTATATAAAATATATCACATCTCGATATAAAACGCAAAAAAAGACCGCCCTCAGGCAATCTTTCTTCTATATTAGTAAAGGTCTAGATAATTATCAACTTCCCATTGTGACACAAAGGTTGCATAGCTAGCCCACTCGATACGTTTGGCTTCGAGGAAGCTCGTATAGATGTGTTCACCTAGGGCTGCCTTGACCACGTCATCCTCAGTCAGAGCTTTCAAGGCGTTGTGAAGCGTTGATGGAAGATCTGTGATTCCAGCTTCCTTACGCTCTTCTGCCGTCATGATGTAGATGTTTTCTTCGATTGGAGCTGGTGCTTCGATTTTGTTTTCAATACCGTGTAAACCAACTTCCAAAAGAACTGCCATCGCGATATATGGATTTGCCATCGGATCCACTGAACGCAACTCAAGACGGGTTCCCATACCACGTGAAGCAGGAACGCGCACAAGCGGCGAACGGTTACGACCAGCCCAAGCAATGTAAACAGGCGCTTCGTATCCTGGAACCAAACGTTTGTATGAGTTAACTGTTGGGTTCATGATGGCAGTATAGTTATAAGCATGCTTGATCAAACCACCAAGGAAATGGTAGGCCGTTTCAGACAACTGCATTCCTTTTGGATCGTTTGGATCAAAGAAGGCATTATTTCCTTCTGCATCAAACAAGGACATATTACAGTGCATACCTGATCCAGCAATACCAAATTTTGGTTTCGCCATAAAGGTTGCGTAAAGACCGTGTTTGCGAGCAATGGTTTTTACAACGAGTTTAAAGATTTGAATCTTATCACAGGCACGGAGGACTTCATCATACTTGAAGTCAATTTCATGTTGTCCAACCGCAACCTCGTGGTGACTTGCTTCTACTTCAAATCCCATTTTGGTCAAGACATTCACAATCTCACGACGTGTATTGTCTGCAAGGTCAGTAGGGGCCAAATCAAAGTAGCCACCCTTGTCATTTACCTCAAGAGTCGGATCCCCATTTTCATCCAGTTTAAATAGGAAGAATTCTGGTTCTGGACCAAGGTTGAAGGATTTAAATCCTACTTCTTCCATGTGACGAAGAGCACGTTTCAAATTGCCACGAGGGTCACCTGCAAATGGTTTACCTTCTGTTGTATAGACATCACAGATCAAACCTGCAACACTTCCGTTTTCATCTCCCCAAGGGAAGACTGTCCATGTATCCAAGTCTGGGTACAAGTACATATCTGACTCATTGATACGTACAAAACCTTCAATAGAAGATCCATCAAACATAGCCTTGTTTGACAAGACTTTATCTAACTGTTCATCTGTAGCAGGAATTTCGACGTTTTTCATCGTTCCCAAAATATCTGAGAACATGAGACGAATAAAGGTAACATTTTTTTCCTTGACTTCACGACGAATATCTGCAGCTGTGATTGGCATGGTTTTTCTCCTTAATATATGACTACTTGCGATTGCCTAACCGCGACCAAAAGGTGAATGTGCTGAAGCAAAGCGTCCCTGCTGGAGGAGTTCATTGTGAAGTGCGCGACGCACTTCCGTTGGGCTCACTGCTTTCCTGGATTTCGCCTCACGTTCAGCATATTTCTTCTTAATGGCAGCGATATTGAAACCTTCAGAGATATAATCTTTGATTTCAAGCAGACGATCCATGTCATTCAACGAATACATGCGACGGTTCCCTTCGTTTCGATCAGGTTTGATCAACTCTTGATCTTCATAATAACGAATCTGACGCGCCGAGAGATCGGTCAATTTCATAACACTGCCGATAGGAAAAACAGCCATATTTCGGCGAAATTCTCTTTCCTTCATTTACAATTTCCTTCTTCCTGTCTATTATAGTCTAAAAAAAGACAAACGTCAACGAATAATGTCATAAAATGTAACATTATTTTCTTTTTTTCTCCCAAAAGAGTTTCAGTTGCTCAATATCATAATTTACAAGGATTGCGACAAAAACTCCCATAAATGTTTCAAATACGCGCGCAAACACGTACAAAAATGTTTCTCCGCTCGGTATTGATAGGGTAATGATCAACATAGCTGCTACACCACCAATAACTCCTGCCTTGTTGTTCATAGCAACATTTGTCATAATGGTTAACATGGTGCAAATTGGCACAATCAGCAAGGTTACCCAAAAAGCTTCTTGAAATAAGGTATTTAAGAGGAAAAAGACAAGAGCATAAAAACCTCCGATGCTATTTCCTAAGATACGCGAAGTTCCAAAATGGACGCTCTTATCAAAACTTTCTCGCAAACTAAAGACTGCTGTCAAAGCCCCGATTTGCAGTCCCTTCCAGCCAAAAAAACCAAAAATCAAGAGAACTAGAAAAACAGCAATGCCGGTTTTAAAGGTTCGCATGCCAAGTTTGAACTGTAACTTATCAAATTTATATTTTTTAAAATAACTCATAATCTCAACTTTCTATTTCCATTTTATCATAAATTAGTTGATTTTATGAGCCAAAATCAATAGGAAACGTTTTAAATTCAAACAACAAGAAAAAGAGGAAACAAAGTTCCTCTTTTCATAATTCTTATTTTTCAGTCAAAGCTGCAAGTCCTGGAAGAACTTTACCCTCAAGGAGTTCCATTGATGCTCCACCACCAGTAGAGATCCATGAGAACTTGTCTGCACGACCAAGGTTGATTGCTGCGGCAGCTGAGTCACCACCACCGATGATTGATTTCACGCCTGGTTGTTTCACGATAGCGTCCATCACACCGATTGTACCAGCTTGGAAGTCAGGGTTTTCAAATACACCCATAGGTCCGTTCCATACAACTGTTTTCGCACCAGTCAAGGCTTCGTCAAATTTAGCGATAGATTTAGGACCGATATCCAAACCAAGGAAGCCTGGATCAACTGCTTCACCTTCTGTGTCTTTCACCTCAGTGTAGTCAGCAAATGCGTTTGCTTCTTTTGAATCAACTGGCAAGATCAATTTGCCGTTTGCTTTTTCAAGAAGAGCTTTAGCGACATCCAATTTGTCTTCTTCTACAAGTGAGTTACCGATTTCGATACCTTGAGCTTTGTAGAATGTGTAAGTCATCCCACCACCGATAAGAACTTTATCAGCTTTTTCAAGCAAGTTTTCGATAACACCGATCTTGTCTGAAACTTTTGAACCACCAAGGATAGCCACGAATGGACGTTCTGGAGCTTCAACTGCTTCTTGGATGTAGGCAATTTCATTTTCAAGAAGGAAACCAGCAACTGCTTTTTCAACGTTTGCTGAGATACCAACGTTAGATGCGTGTGCACGGTGAGCTGTACCGAATGCATCGTTTACGAAGATACCATCTCCAAGAGATGCCCAGTATTTACCAAGTTCAGGATCATTTTTAGATTCTTTCTTGCCGTCAACATCTTCGAAACGAGTGTTTTCAACCAAGAGAACTTGTCCATCTTCAAGAGCGTTAACAGCGGCTTCCAATTCAGCACCACGTGTAACACCTGGGATAAATTTAACTTCTTGTCCCAATTTAGCAGCCAAGTCAGCAGCTACAGGAGCAAGTGATTTACCTTCTTTGTCTGCTTCTTCTTTTACACGTCCAAGGTGAGAGAAGAGGATTGCACGTCCACCTTGTTCAAGGATATACTTGATAGTTGGAAGAGCTGCAGTGATACGGTTGTCATTGGTAATCACGCCATCTTTAACAGGTACGTTGAAGTCAACACGAACGAGAACTTTTTTCCCTTTCAAGTCAACGTCTTTAACAGTCAATTTTGCCATTAGATATGACTCCTTCTTTTTTTATACGTGTTAATTATATCACAAAATCAGCAAAAGAGATAGAAAAACCCTAAACTTTTCTTGTTCTTTCTTGCAACTGAAATTAGCATTTTTTTAATAAAATCTAGAAAGACCTCATCAAATAAGTAATTAAAACAAGGTTTGACCGACCTGCAGTCAAACCTTATTTTTAGTTTTATATGAGGAAATCCAAGATTCGTAAATCCGATTAGTCTTCTCTCCTCTTTCTAGAAAGCAAGCCGTAGCCACTCATTACTCCGAGGAGTCCCAGCGCTACTAGACTAGCTTCTCTTGAAACTCCAGTATTTGGAAGCTCTCTGCTTGTTTCTTCAACTTTTGCTGGTGCAGCTAAAAGCGCTTGATCCCTTGTTTGTGAGGATTGTTCTTCTTTCATTCCAACTTCTGTGATTTCTGGGATAGCTTCCTTGAGAACTTCAGTTGAACGAAGGGTGCGATTACCTTTGGCATCTACTTCTACTAGACGACGAACTTGACCTTCAACTCCAGCTTGCACAACACGGCGTTGTCCTTTGAGAAGGTCGGAATTTGGTCGTTCTTGATATTCGAAGGAAACTGTGCCCTCTTCAACTTCCAGTTTCGGAATTTCTAGAACTAGGTCTTTTACTCCCTCAGCTGGTTGGTTGCTTGACAGAACTTTTGTACCAACTTCTGTGATTTCTGGGATAGCTTCCTTAAGAACTTCAGTTGAACGAAGGGTGCGTTTGCCCTGAGCATCAACTTCTACAAAGCGACGAACTTGGCCTTCAACTCCAGCTTGCACAACACGGCGTTGTCCTTTGAGAAGGGCTGCATTTGGTCGTTCCTGATGTTCGAAGGAAACTGTGCCTTCTTCAACTTCCAGTTTCGGAATTTCTAAAACTAGGTCTCTTACTCCCTCAGCCGGTTGGTTACTTGACAGAACTTTTGTACCAACTTCGGTAATTTCTGGGATAGCTTCCTTAAGAACTTCAGTTGAACGAAGAGTGCGATTTCCTTGGGCATCTACTTCTACTAGACGACGAATTTGGCCTTCCTCTCCTTTTTGGACAAGTTGACGTTGACCTTTGAGGAGGGCTGCATTTTGTCTTTCTTGGCGTTCAAAGGATTTTGTTTCTGTTTCAACAACCAGCTCAGGCAAAGCCTCTACTGTAGGAGCTCCTTCGTTAGGATCCATGCTGCCAACGTGGTGACTTTCTTCTGCAGGAGCTAGTTTCTTATTCAGCTTTTCTTTCATTTCCGCAAATGCTTGAGGAGTTGGCGTTTGTGAGGCTAACAAAGCTTCTGCTTGGGCAATCAACTCAGCTTTAGGACCTTTTTCACGGACAGATTCGAGCAATCCTTCCAATTCCTCTCTAGCAGTCTGATAACGTTGATTTCCATCTAAGTCTGTCCCGGCTTGTTTCAACTCATTCAAAGCCTGGTTGACTTCTTCTTGACTGGCATCATGGTTTTCTGCAACAACTTTCGCTGCATTGAGCTTCTCTACTAGTGCTGCTTGTTTGTCCTCACTTGAGAAGGTGTAGGCAAGGGTTGACTGACGGCCTTGGGCAGCAGTGATTTCTTGTTTGAGGTACTCATCGTTAACAGCTGCTTTTGGAGAAACCAAGACATCAAACTCAGCGGTGTGCCCCTTGTAATGCAAGCTCAAGGTCTGACGACCAGTCTTTTGAGCATCGTAGCCCGTAATTTCAACACCTTGATCTGTGAACGTATGACTTTCTTCTGTCTCATCATCATAGAGAACGCCAAAGCGACCTTCTGCAAGATCCAGTTGCTCTCCTACTAGATAATCCGTTTTCGGTTTCTGAGTAATGTACAAACCTGCTACTTCTTTCGGCTTCCCTTCATCTTGACCAGTCACTTGTACGTTTAAGTCACCAGTAACTGGAAGCCCAAGGTAGCTGACTGTGAGCTTCTGTTCCCCTTTTTGATGAGCGTCGTATCCAGATACAGTCACACCTAAGTGAGTAAGGTTGATCAGCTCGTCAGCTTGTCCCCCTTCGTATTGAACACGGAGTGTTCCGCCTCTGAGGTCAAGTTTTTCTCCCTCTTTATAAACTGTCTTCTTAGGTCCTTTTTCAAGGCTAACTGCAGCAATTTTCCTCTCATCCTGCGGAATCGCTACTGCCAAGGTGTTACTGATTTCTTTGCCAGATAGTTGGGTACGATAGTAGAGGAGAGTTGGTTGCTTGTCAAAGGCCAATGGTGCTGTTGCCAGATCGCCACCAGTTTCAGACTTCAATGTTGCAATCGGTGTTTGTGAATCCGCCTTGTCGTAAACGGTGATGGTCGCCCCTGCTGGAACATCAGAGAAGCCTAGTTGAACTTGATGGTTTCCAAGTGAACGAGCAGCCACCTTAGCCATTGGAATATTTTGACTTTCTGTATCTAGTGTTTCGTACATCTTCCAGTTGTAGATACGAATGGCTTTCCAAGGTGTTCCATTATCAGATGTAATGACATGCAAACGCCAGTCTTGAGCGGTGATTGGTTTGTCAAGAGTGATATCTGTAACGTGCGCTTTGTTGCCACGGACTTCCTTAGCTAGTTTCCATTCACCATCTGCATCTTTATAATAAAGATCAAAGTCCTTGGTATTCATCAAACCATCGTTAACAGACTCACCACCGGCTCCTGCATGATCCATGACCCATCTAACAACACGACGTGGCTTGGTCAAGCGAATATCCACACTACCGCTCAACTGAGCTGAAGACCACTTATCTGATAGACTTGTAATCGTACCGTTCAACATACCCTCGATGCCTTCCCCACCTTCAGTATTTGGGAAAGTGCTACCAATAACCTTTGCACCTGGAACAATATTTTCAGCTAAAGGTCTTGGGAGAGTCGTATCCTGAACTGTCATGCCCCAGTTAAAGGATGCCGTCGCCGCTTCAGAACGGAGACCATTTTTACCTACTGCAACGACTTTCAATTCCTGAGTCGTACCAGTCGCATTAGCAGAGCGGCTAACTTTTGGCAAGTAGATGGTTGAAGCAGATGAACCTGTTAACAAACGCCAGTTATCCCCATCTTTTTCGTAGACTTCATAGAAATCCGCATCTTGGTTACCCGCAAACTGGACCACTGCTTCAGCTTCTTGGGCATTCTTAAGAGATTGTTTCACAACAGAAAGACCTGTCGGCGCTTGTGGTGCTTGGTGATTGTCTGAAATTGTTAATTGACCTAGGTTGAACTGATAATCTTTTACAGCTCCTTCATGCTCGAAGAAGAGTTTGACTGCATAGATGGTTTTACCTGCTAGTGAGCCAAGGGCAATTTCTTCATTTGTCCAGTTATCAGATAAAGTCAGTTCTTTCCATGCATTTGCATCCTCAAATTTGTAGTCTGGAGTCGTAGAGAAGGCCATATAAACTTTAGAGCCTTTTCCTCCCTTGTGGGCAACACGGAGTTTGGTTTTCTCAGTCACTTCTAGTTTAGTAGAATACAAATTCACATCCTGGTCCGTCTCACCAGCTACATCACCTGAGAATTTAAGGGAGTTCCCACCATTATAGGCATCTGTAAAGTCGTATTCTGCACGAAGTTTTTCCCCCGTTGAAGTCTGCCACCAGCGCCATGTTGGCAAGACACCTGAAACAGAACGGTAGTTCCACTCAGAATCCTTAGAAACTTTGCCGTCTACAAACCACTTTCTACCATGACCTGTATTAAAAGAGGTAGTGAAGGTCCGACCTACTGCTGGAGTGCGATCCGCAACTAAATTGGCAATTCCATACCACTCTTTATCACCTGGTTTTTGAGCCGTTGGATCTCCTTGATAACCTGTAAAGAAGATGTCTTCGTTCTTGTGGTAGTCTTCACCTGTTTTTCCTAGACTGGTAATCGTATCTGGTGCAAAGAGTCCAAGTGACAAACGCAACTTGCCTTTTTCATCTAAGAGGGCATCCCATTTGACCTTGGTCTTATATGAACCACCTTGTTGCAATTCTAAGCCTGCAAAGACATCATACTGGCTACGTTCTAGCCATTTTGCCATCTCTACGGAGTGGTCATTCTTTTCCTTGTTCCAGTTGAAATTGGCAAAAAATTGATCTGCGGGGACTTTGTCACCTTCTTTTTGCATGAACTGATAGTTGTAATCACCAAGACCATCTTCGTGGTAACGGCCATATTTGTAAGTCATGGCATCGTACCAAGCATACTTGATTGGATGGTTGACCTTAGCTGCGTATTCTTTTGTATAGAGCATGAACTGGCGCATTTTTTCTCCAAGAGGTTCTACCAATTCACCCGTTGTTTCTTGGTTGATGAAATAGCCATCAAAGCCATAGTACTTAGCAAGATCGACGAGTTTTCGAGCTATAGGGAAGGTGCCATCCTCATCTTGCTTCAAAGCCTCAGCAAACTTCTCTTGGTCAGCAATGCTGTTTGACCAGTTGAAGAACAAGGTTCCATAAACAGGAACACCATTACGGTGCCCTGCATCAATGACATCTGGAGTTGGGACTAGGCCTTCCCAGAAGACCATTGAATCCAAATATTGCCAGTAATCAAAGGCGTAGGCCTTGAATTCTTCTCCACCAACAGAAGCGTGGTCTTTAGCCTTTGAGTTGGTATTTGCTAGCGCCTGTACCTTGGCCCTTCTGCTTGCTTTTTCGTTAACCAACTGACCTCTATGGCGCTTGGCGAGTTCAACTGAGGAACGATTGATGGAATCATCCTCACGCGCACCAGGTTCCCATTTCAACAAATCTTCCCAAGTGTCAAACTTGATTTCTTTTGGTCGGAGACTCTTCTCTTCATTTTTAGGAACGTCTGCTAGACTTGGTTTCTCGGCTTTATTATCAATCACTTGAGGTGCTCCCTCAGGCTTGACTCCTTCTTTGTCAGTTGCTGGAGCTGGCTTCTCAACTTTTTCTGTCTGAGCTGGCTTTGCCTCTTCTTTTTCATTGAGCAAATCAGCTATTGCTGGAGAGTTTTCTGAAATTGGTTGCTCAGCTACTTTGTTTTCAGTTTCTTCTAATTGTTTTTCGACGACTGCAGTGTCTGGACTCGCTGTTTCACTAGCGCTTGTAGCTTGGGCGCTCGTATTGGCAACTGCCTCAGGGACAGTAACCTGGTCGGCAAGGGCTGGGCTCGCAAATAGAGCTGAACCAATCATCAAGGAACAAGCTCCGATTGACAGCTTACGAATACTGTAACGGCAACGTTTTTCAAAAAATAGATCTTTCATCTTATCCTCCTAATAAAACAAAAAGTAAGCGCTTTACTTTTTAGATAGACAGCAACTGTTCTTAGTGGACACCACCAGAACAGGATTATCTTCATTTTATCTTATATGAAAGCGTTGTCAATATACTTGACACAAAAACTATAACTAGGATAAGAAACAGTTAAATTTGGATATAATCCTTTCAGACATTTATACCTGAGGTAAGAACTCTATTTAAGGAAGAAATTTAAAAAAGTTAGCGATTTCTTACTAAAATATCAAGAAAACACTTGTGGGATTTACTTTTATCCTTTAAAATAGAATAGGAGAAATTCCGCGATTATTTTTCGGAGGAAAAAGAAATGTCCATTAATTGGCAGGAAATTTTATTTCACTTTTTAGGAGGTCTGGGGCTATTCTTATATAGTATCAAGACCATGGGAGACGGTTTGCAACAAGCTGCTGGAGATCGCCTTCGTTTTTACATCGATAAGTACACCAGCAATCCCTTTTTAGGTGTTCTAGTCGGGATTGTCGTGACTGCCCTGATTCAGTCAAGTACAGGGGTTACAGTTATCACGGTTGGACTGGTCAGCGCTAGCCTTCTAACTCTTAGACAAGCTATCGGAATTATCATGGGAGCCAACATCGGAACCACCGTTACTTCCTTTATCATCGGTTTCAAGCTTGGCGAGTATGCTTTACCCTTGATTTTCCTTGGAACCATGTTCCTATTCTTTACAAAAAACAGAACAGCAAACAATGTCGGGCGCATCCTGTTTGGTGTAGGGGGGATCTTCTACGCCCTTAACCTCATCAGTGCTGGTATGAGTCCGCTTAAAGATTTACCACAATTCAAGGAATATATGGTAACCTTGGGACAAAATCCTATTTTAGGAGTTTTTGCCGGTGCAGTGATTACCGTTCTCATCCAAGCTTCTTCTGCGACAATCGGGATTTTGCAAGGTCTCTATGCAGGTGGATTCCTTGACCTTAAAGGTTCTCTACCAGTTCTCTTCGGGGATAATATCGGGACAACCCTAACAGTTATCATCGCGGCAGCTGGAGCCAATGTCTCTGCGAAACGCGTTGCTGCAACCCACGTCACCTTTAACGTATTAGGAACTATTCTTTGCTTAATCTTATTAGGCCCATTTACGTCAATGATTGAGTACTTCCAAGCACTCCTTCACCTCTCACCTGAGATGACCATCGCCTTCTCGCACGGTGCCTTTAACGTAAGTAACACCATTGTACAATTTCCCTTCATCGGAGCCTTGGCCTACTTTGTAACCAAGCTCATCCCTGGTGAAGATGAAGTTGTCAAGTACGAGCCGCTTTACCTTGATGAGCATTTGATTAAACAAGCTCCATCAATCGCTCTCGGAAATGCGAAAAAAGAACTCCTTCACTTGGGAAATTATGCTTCTAAAGCCTTTGACCTTTCATACAACTACATCATTGACCTCAATGAAAAAGTTGCTGAAAAAGGCCACAAGACAGAAGAAGCCATCAACACAATTGATGAAAAATTAACTCGTTACCTTATTACTCTTTCAAGTGAAGCCCTTAGCCAGAAAGAAAGTGAAGTGCTCACCAACATCCTTGATTCATCCCGTGATTTGGAACGGATTGGGGATCATGCAGAAGCCCTAATCAATCTGACTGACTACCTTCAACGTAAAAATGTCGAGTTCTCTGAAGCTGCTTTGCAGGAATTGGCTGATATTTATCAAAAAACTACTGGCTTTATCAAAGATGCCCTTGATAGCGTGGAAAACAATGATATCGAAAAAGCTCAAAGTCTGATTGAACGCCATAAAGAGATTAACAATATGGAACGCATCCTCAGAAAGACCCACATCAAACGTCTTAATAAGGGTGAGTGTTCAACACAAGCTGGGGTCAACTTTATCGACATCATTTCCCATTACACTCGTGTATCTGACCACGCCATGAACCTTGCTGAGAAGGTCATCGCTGAACAGATTTAATTGGTAAGAAATCACCTTGACTTAGGTGATTTTTTTTCGTCTCTTAATCCAGACTGATTCCACTTCTATAACAAAAAATACTCTGATTCACAATGGAATCAAAGCATTTTAAAGAGTTCCCCAAACATAATAGCAGAAACCGCGGTTCCTCTGTACTTAGCTTCTTCTCTTTTGATAAAACGAGCCAAGTTGATCAACTCAGGTGCTGGGTGTTTGGGATTTCTGAACAGTTCAAGATTGATAAGTCCTGAGAGACGGACTGCTAATAATTGCTCATTTGTAGTAGGCAGTTTCTTAGCAGTCTCTAGGAGAGCTGCGACTAACTCTTCACTCAAGCCCTGACGGGCATGGTTATAGAGATCTTTTATAAGGCTTTCTAGGTTTGGTTCTGCCATTTCGCGCACCTCTCTTATGTTTAATAATTTTTAATCAAATCAACCGTTGAACGGTCTAATTTTTTCACCAAGGCTTGCAAGAAAGCTTGAGCTTCTAGGAAGTCATCCATAGCATAAAGGGTTTGGTGAGAGTGGATATAACGAGCACAGACACCGATAGTTGTAGAAGGAACACCGCCATTTTTCAGATGAGCTGCCCCGGCGTCCGTTCCGCCTTTACCACAATAGTATTGGTACTTGATACCAGCTTCTTCAGCCGTTGTCAAAAGGAAATCCTTCATACCTGGGAGAAGCAAATGACCTGGATCGTAGAAACGGATCAAGGTTCCATCCCCAACCTTGCCCTGACCGCCATAAACGTCACCCGCTGGCGAGCAATCCACTGCAAGAAAGACTTCTGGGTCAAACTTAGTTGTGGAAGTATGAGCACCACGAAGACCAACTTCTTCTTGGACGTTCGAGCCAAGATAGAGTTCATTTCCGAGTTTTTGACCTGACAAAGCTTCTGCTAGCTCACTAACCATAAGAACACCGTAGCGGTTGTCCCAAGCTTTGGAGATGATATTTTTTTCATTGGCTGTAAGAATTGCGCTACTATCAGGGACAATCGTGTCACCAGGACGGATTCCAAAGCTTTCTGCCTCAGCCTTATCCGCAAAACCGCCATCAAAAACGATATCCGAGATAGCTGGCATGGTTGGTCCACCTGTTCCACGTGTCAAATGTGGAGGAACAGAACCTGAGATCACAGGAATTTCACGACCGTCACGAGTAAAGAGTTTGAAGCGTTGGCTGCTGACCACCATAGGATTCCAGCCGCCGATTTCAACGACACGGAAGGTTCCGTCTGGCTTAATCTCGCTGACCATAAAACCAACTTCATCCATGTGAGAAGCGACCAAAACACGCGGTGCATCCGCAACTTCTGAATGTTTAATACCAAAAATACCACCCAAGCCATCTGTCACTACTTCATCCACGTGCGGTGTCAACTTTTCATGAAGATAGGTACGGACAGGTGCTTCATGACCTGAGATTGCAGCAAGCTCTGTTACTTCTTTGATTTTTGAAAATAATGTTGTCATATCAGTTCCTTCTTTCTGTCCTCCATTTTACCACTTTTTATAGGAGAAGGATAGTGAGAAGGTGGATTGGTTTTTACTCAGTTTTCCAATAAAAGAGAGGGGCAAATGTAATTTCAGGAATTTTTCTTTCTTTTTACATTAAATTGTCAGAAAATTTATTGACAGATTAAAAAAATCGTGTTACATTTATATCCGCAGGTATCTTTCGATTCCAAATCTACACGAAAGGACGGGGTATGAAACTCTCTCATATTTTAACAGGCTTACTTCTACTCCTAGTCTTTCTCTCAATCACCATTGGAACCAGTGATTTTTCTTGGGAAAAATTCTTTGCTTTTGACCAACAGACTTGGCTTCTCTTTCAAGAGTCGCGTCTTCCAAGAACCATCAGCATTCTCCTTGCAGCCTCCAGTATGAGCATGGCAGGGCTCCTCATACAGACCATCACTCAAAATCAGTTTGCTGCACCAAGCACAGTTGGAACGACTGAAGCCGCCAAACTGGGAATGGTGCTAAGCCTCTTTGTCTTTCCGTCTGCGAGTCTGAGCCAAAAGATGCTCTTTGCTTTTGGCTCATCCATTTTATTTACCCTCTTCTTCCTGGCCTTTATGACTATTTTTTCTGTAAAGGAAAGGTGGATGTTGCCCTTGATCGGGATTATCTATAGTGGGATTATCGGTTCTATCACAGAAGTTATCGCCTATCGTTTCAATCTGGTTCAGAGTATGACTGCTTGGACCCAGGGCTCCTTCTCCATGATTCAGACCCATCAGTATGAGTGGCTCTTCTTAGGCCTCATTATCCTGATAGCCGTTTGGAAATTATCCCAAACCTTTACCATCATGAATCTAGGGAAAGAAACCAGTGAAAGTTTGGGGATTTCTTACTCCCTACTGGAAAAACTGGCCCTCTTTCTGGTGGCGCTAACGACAAGTGTCACCATGATTACCGTGGGTGCCTTGCCTTTTCTCGGGGTCATCGTTCCCAATCTGGTCCGCAAGCGCTATGGAGATAATCTGAGCCAAACCAAACTCATGGTCGCTCTGGTCGGCGCCAATCTGGTTCTGGCCTGCGATATCCTCTCTCGAGTTCTCATTCGGCCCTATGAGCTGTCTGTCAGTCTCTTGCTAGGAATCATCGGTAGCCTCGTCTTTATCCTGCTTCTATGGAGAGGGGGACGAAAAGATGCAGTTTAAAAGCAAACATACCAAGCTCTTCTGCCTTCTCATTATTCTGGCCATCGGAGCTTGTCTCCTCTACTTTTGGCCTATTAGTCACCTATCTGTCTTTGCTTGGAAACTTCGTTCTCAAAAGATTGTCGTTTATCTCTTGGTAGCTATCGCGACAGGGATTTCGACCATTAGTTTTCAAACCCTGACGGAAAATCGCTTCCTAACGCCAAGTATTTTGGGAATCGAATCCTTCTATGTCTTGCTACAGACCCTGCTACTGGTTTTTGAAAGCAAATTTCTACAGCTTGAAAAGTCTCCTATCTTAGAATTTCTAGTCTTGCTTCTGCTTCAATCCCTCTTCTTTCTTGCCTTACAAGGCTACTTGAAGACACTGATGAAACAAGACCTGGTCTTCATCCTGCTAATCTGTCTAGCACTCGGAAGTCTCTTTCGAAATATCAGTACCTTCCTCCAAGTCCTGATGAATCCAAATGAATACGATAAACTGCAGAACAGTCTCTTCGCCTCCTTTCAGCATCTCAACACTTCCATCCTAGCCATCGGTTCTCTGATCATCCTCGCTTTGACAATCTTTTTCTTTCGAAAAGCAGTTATTCTGGATGTCCTACACCTGCAAAGAGAAACGGCTCAGATACTGGGACTCGATGTTGAAAAAGAACAGAGAGAGCTCCTCTGGGGCATCGTGCTTTTGACCTCAACAGCCACTGCCTTGGTAGGGCCTATGGCTTTCTTCGGCTTTATGCTTGCTAACCTCACCTACCTAATCATCAAAGATTATCGGCATAAGTTGCTCTTTATCGTAGCCATTCTGATTGGATTTATTAGTTTGACCTTGGGGCAAGCCCTAATCGAACGAGTCTTTGCGCTGGAAATTCGCATCAGTATGATCATTGAGAGTGTGGGTGGCTTCTTATTCTTTATCTTACTTTATAGGAGGGCGCGTCGGTGAAACTGGAAAACATTGACAAATCCATTCAAAAACAGGATATTTTGCAAGACATTTCGCTTGAAGTCAGTCCTCATAAACTGACAGCCTTTATTGGTCCAAATGGTGCTGGAAAATCAACTCTCCTCTCCATTATGAGCAGACTGACCAAGAAGGATCAGGGAATTCTCAGTATCAAAGGTCGTGAAATTGAGAGTTGGAACTCGCAAGAACTGGCCAAAGAACTCACCATCCTAAAGCAAAAGATTAATTACCAAGCCAAATTGACCGTTGAAGAATTAGTCAGCTTTGGACGTTTTCCCTACAGCCGTGGTCGACTGAAGGTAGAAGACTGGGAAAAAATCCGAGAAACTCTGGACTATCTAGATCTGACCAACCTAAAAGATCGCTACATCGATAGCCTGTCTGGTGGACAGCTCCAACGTGTCTTTATCGCCATGGTACTAGCCCAGGATACAGACTTTATCTTGCTAGACGAACCGCTCAATAATCTCGATATCAAGCAAAGCGTCAGCATGATGCAGATTCTCAAGCGACTGGTGGAGGAACTAGGGAAGACCATAATCATCGTCCTCCACGATATCAACATGGCCAGTCAGTATGCAGATGAAATTGTTGCCTTTAAAGACGGCCAAGTCTTTTGCAAGGGAACGACTGCTCAAATCATGCAGGCTGACCTGCTCAGTCAACTCTATGAGATTCCTATCACGCTGGCTGATATCAATGGCAAAAAGATCTGTATCTATAGCTAGCTATTCTGAATTCATGTTAGAGAACCCTCTGTCTCTTAGCTAACAAGCCTATCTAAGAGACCCCTACATCGTTATCACATTTTAAAAAGGAGAAATCATGAAAACATCCCTTAAACTTTATCTCACTGCCCTAGTGGCCAGCTTCTTGCTCTTTCTTGGTGCATGTAGTACAAATACAAACTCAAGCACTAGCCAGACAGAGACAAGTAGCTCTGCTCCAACAGAGATAACCATTAAAAGTTCACTGGACGAGGTCAAACTTTCAAAGGTTCCTGAAAAGATTGTGACCTTTGACCTCGGTGCTGCGGATACTATTCGTGCTTTAGGATTTGAAAAGAATATCGTCGGAATGCCTACAAAAACTGTTCCGACTTACCTAAAAGATCTTGCAGGAAATGTCAACAATGTGGGTTCCATGGTTGAGCCAGACCTAGAAGCCATTGCTGCTCTTGAACCAGATCTAATTATCGCTTCTCCACGTACCCAAAAATTCGTAGACAAGTTCAAAGAAATTGCTCCAACTGTGCTCTTCCAAGCAAGCAAGGACGACTACTGGACTTCTACCAAGGCTAATATCGAATCCTTAGCAAGCGCCTTTGGTGAAACTGGTACACAGAAAGCCAAGGAAGAATTGGCTAACCTAGATAAGAGCATCCAAGAAGTCGCAACTAAAAACGAAAGTTCTGACAAAAAAGCCCTTGCTATCCTCCTCAACGAAGGAAAAATGGCTGCCTTTGGTGCCCAATCTCGTTTCTCTTTCTTGTACCAAACCTTGAAATTTAAGCCAACTGATACTCAATTTGAAGACTCTCGCCACGGACAGGAAGTCAGCTTTGAAAGTGTCAAAGAAATCAATCCTGACATCCTCTTTGTCATCAACCGTACCCTTGCCATCGGTGGAGATAACTCTAGCAACGATGGCGTCCTAGAAAATGCCCTTATCGCTGAAACTCCTGCCGCTAAAAACGGTAAAATCATCCAACTAACACCAGACCTCTGGTATCTAAGCGGAGGCGGTCTTGAATCAACTAAACTCATGATTGAAAACGCTCAAAAAGCTTTGAAATAAGCAAGAAAACCCAACATCAAATGATGTTGGGTTTATTTTTCTTCTCGATTTCGTCTGAGGGAGAAGTGGTCTGGGACAGGATCTTTACCTGTTTTCGACCAGGGGTGGCAACGTAAAATCCGAGCCAAGCCCATCAAAACACCCTTGAAACCATGTTTTTCAATAGCCTGAATCATGTAGTTGGAACAAGTAGGCTCAAAGCGACAAGAGGGTGGAAAGGCTGGTGAGATAAAACGTTGGTAAAAGCGTACTGGCGCTATTAAGATTCGTTTCATTATTTATTGGTTACCGCCATGGTGTGTAATTGACTGATTTCTTTTTTGTTAAGGCGACGGAATTCTCCTGGACGAAGACCTGTCAAATCTAAGTGTCCAAAACGTGTCCGAGACAACTTGTCCACTTGGAGACCGACAGCTTCAAACATCTTTTTAACCTGATGGTTACGCCCTTCATGGATGGTCAACTGCACTACTGAGCGATTTTTGACTGGATCCACTTTGAGAATCTCATAGACAGCAGGCTTGGTTTTCTTGCCATCAATCTCAAGACCACGGATCAAGGGACGGAGATTATCTTTGTTGGCCACACCTTTAACACGCGCAACATAGACCTTGTCAATCTCATTGCGTGGGTGAATCATCTCGTCTGTAAAGTCACCATCATTGGTCAAAATCAAGACCCCTGACGTATCCCAGTCCAAACGTCCCACTGGGTAGATGCGCTCTTTGACATTGGGCAAGAGGTCAACAACAGTCTTGCGGCCCTTGTCATCTGTCACACTGGAAATCACTCCACGGGGTTTGTTAAGCAGATAGTAGACCTTTTCTTCGTTGTAGATAGGCTGGCCTTCAACTTCAACCTTATCACCAGCCTTGATGGTCGTTGCTAGTTCACGCACCACTTGGCCGTTGACCGTCACCAAGCCTTGCTTGATCAGCTCTTCTGCTTTTCTCCTACTGGCCACACCTGCGTGGGCAATATATTTATTGATTCTCATCTTCTTCTATCCTTTCACCAAATAATTGGCTTTCTTGGGCTTGGATCTCAAGCTCATCAATCACTGGTAATTCTTCCAAATGGTTAATTCCCATGTAATCTAGGAAATAATCCGTAGTCACATAGAGGTTGGGACGACCCAACACTTCTTTTTTCCCGTCTTCTCGTATCAAGTCAAAGGCCTGCAACTTTGCCAAGGCCCCACTCGAGTTGACTCCGCGGATGGCATCAATTTCTATCCGCGTAATCGGCTGCTTGTAGGCAATGATAGACAAGGTCTCAAGAGCAGCCCGAGACAAACTCTGGTTGATGGGAGCTTTGGAATATTCCTTCAAAATCGCTGCAAATTGAGGTTTGGTCACCAATCTGTATGCTCCCCCTGTCTCAATCAGAGATAAGCTAGACTCTTGGTCTTTTTCATACTTTTGGGCTAATTTTTCTAAACTCTGCTGGATGCCTGTCGGGGGAAGCGATAGGAGTTCAGCCAACTGACGGACTCGAATCCCACCTTCACCTGCTACAAACAAGAGCGCTTCTATTTCTGCTAAAGTACTCATATTTCCTCTCTATCAAGTCTAGCTTTGTGCCTCTTGACTTTCTTCCTTCTTTTCCATGAGATAGATATCTCCGAAACCCTCCTCTTGAACGAGGATCAATTCCTGGGTTTTGATTAACTCTAAGGTCGCCAAAAAGAGGGTAATGACCTCTTGGACATTCTGGGCTTCCTTGAACAAATCCTGCAAACGCAACTGGTCTCGTCCAGTCAAGGACTCTTTTACAATGCTCATCATATCCTCAATCTTATACTCATCCCGCAAGATGGTCGTGTGGTTCTGAGCGAATTCCTCTTTTTTCTTGGCTAGGATATTTGAAAAAGCCAAAAAGAGATCAATGGTCGTCTTGTCATGTACAAGCTCCGCATCCTCGTAAATCAACTCTGTTGGCGCTTTAGAATAATACTGGGCACGATCTTGGTGCTTAGCCTCCAAGTGTTCACCCAAGAGCTTGAACTTGCGGTATTCTTCGATTTGAGAGAGAAGATCCTGCTCCAGGTCATCCTCCAAATCAGCCACTTCTGCCACCTTTGGAAGAAGTTTGCGGCTCTTGATCAGCATCAACTGACTAGCCATGACCATGTACTCACCAGTCACTTCCAGACGCATGGCCTGCAGGGTTGAGACATAGGCTAGATACTGTTCGATGACTTCCGTAATGGGCACATCGTAGATATCCATCTGGTACTTAGAAACCAAGTGCAAGAGCAGGTCCAGGGGCCCTTCAAAATCTTTTAATTTAATATCCATTATCTATATTTTTCTAAGGTCAGGACTGTTTTTAATCCTAATTTTTTTGCAATTTCGTACAAATCGACCTTGTTTTCTATTTGTCTTAGAATGAACTGTTCCCGCAAGGCTTGAGCGGATAAGGTTGGAAAACCTTTCTCCTTGACAAAGGACTCCAGCTGACGAAAGGCCCACTGACGAGAATAGGCTTTCCCTCCCCTTTCAAAGAGATAGGTCTGCTCCATCAAGGGTTCTAGCTCTGGAATCAAGGGAGTAGGTATGGTGACAATCCTCTGTTGGGAAGCCTTGTTAATTCGCAACACCTGAAAATCCAGATTGATATCTGCAACCTTAAGGGCTAAAATCTCACTAGGTAAGATCCCTATTTCCAAAATCAGGAGTGCCAGCAAGCGTCCTTCTGGATAATTACTTTCCTGCCAAAAAGAGTCTAGGTCTAGAATCTCTGGCTTTTCAGTCTTCTTTTCAGCTTGTTTGGCTAATTCCAGACGGTAAAAACTGTCCACTTCTCCTTTTTGATAGAGAAAGTAGAGAAATTGGTTACAGGCCGAAAGCTTTCGCTTCTGGGCACTGATTTTTAGATTGGCTAGCTGAGCTTGATAAATCTTGAGACTAGTCTCAGAGATCCGCTCACCTACCATGTCTAAAAATTGCTCCAGATCATACTTATAGGACTGCTTGGAATTGGCAGACAAACCCTGCTTTCCCTCTAAAAAGTCTGAAATCCTATCTCTCATTTGCATCGAATCTCATAATCCTTATTAAAATCATGCAAGAGGGCATTGACGGCCTTGAGGATGGACTTGCGCGTGATGATTCCTTGGAAAATCCCTTCATCATCTACTACTGGCAAGAAGGGTTCATCGACCAGTTTATGGAGGACCTCTGTGATGTTATAGTCTGGAGCGACGACTGCCACATCTGTCTTGGTCATATTGACGATATCTGTCGTTGCCATATGTTCATCCGTCAAACCTTGCTCCATTTGATAAGCCAAAATGTCTCTCAGACCAATGGTTCCGACAAAGCGTTTGTCAAAGGTCACAACAGGAATACGCGTGTAGGTGATTTGACTCAACACCAAAATCGCATGGTCGGCATTGTGGGTATCAATCAAGGCTGCTAGATTCTCAGCAGGGGTAAGAAAAGTCTCTTCCTGCTCCAATAAAAATGCTTCAAATTCCTTGGCAATCATCGAGCAAACTCCTTGGACAAGCCTGGATAAACCTCATGGTCACGTGTCAAAAAGTCTACTTTAAAATAGCTGTCATCAATCTCCACTCGAGCATAGAGACATTCTCTGATAGTCCCTCGTGGTTGGCTGATGGAGCCTGGATTTAAAAAGAGTGTTTTGCCTTCCATCCAAGCATTTGGCACATGCAAGTGACCATAGAGACAGATATCGGCATCTTCTTCCTGAGCCCAGTAGTCCAACTTTTGAAAGTTGAAATTGATGTCAAACAAGTGTCCATGCGTCTGGATGATCTTGGTTGGACCAAGTTGAGTTACCAAACGTTCTGGGTAGCCAGCATAAAAATCCATATTTCCTTTGACGACATGGATGCCTTCCCAGAGCGGAGAGTCTGGACGGAGTTCTGAGTCACCATCGTGAAAAATGGCATCGACTTTCCCCAGATAGCGATCACGAATTTCTTCGACAATCAAGCTATCGCCATGGGAATCACTCATTACAATGATGGTTTGCTTTGCCATGATGGAAATACCTCCAAAAGTTTCTTAACGGCTAAGGCGCGGTGAGATTGGCTATTTTTTTCTTCAAGGGTTAGCTCTGCTGAGGATTTACCTGTCTCTCCTACAAGGAAGAGGGGATCATAACCAAAGCCATTTTCACCCTTGGGTTCAAAGTTGATATAACCTGGCCAGTCAGCTTCAACAACCAGGCTTTCCTTATTTGGACTGGCTACAACTAGGGTTGTGTGGAATTGAGCCGAGCGGTCCTTTAGCTCAAAGACCATGGCCAATTCGTGCAAGAGCTTGGCATTATTTTCACGATCAGTCGCTCCCACTCCTGCAAAACGAGCTGACCAGACTCCTGGTAAGCCGCCGAGGACATCGACTTTGAGACCTGAGTCATCTGCTAGCACCATCTTGCCTGTTAATTGGGAAATGGTTTCTGCTTTCAGGCGAGCATTTTCTTCGAAGGTCATGCCTGTTTCTGCTACTTCAGGCAGATCTGGATAGTCATTGAGATTTTCCACATCGTAGCCTAACTTGTCAAAGATAGCTCGGAACTCCTTGGTCTTGCCCTCGTTACGAGTCGCAATCAACAAGGTTTCTCTAACCTTGCTAGTTTCAAAGAAGTCTTGAACATTGACCCCTTCTTTAGGTAGTTCGACATGCAAAAGCTGCCCATCTTCAACCAAGAGCAGGGCTCCCTGACGTTGGATGACTTCTAGATTACGTCCTGCTTCTGCATTTAAAATCTCAGCGATAAAGGAGAGTAGACGGAAGTTAGAAGACCAGCGCATCACCGTAATCGTAATCGGGAAGCCATTTTCTTCGTCACGAAAAATCCGCGCTAAATCCATAAAATCAAGCTCGAGAGGATCTTTGATGAGGCTATAGATGCCTCCATAGACATCCCAGACACCGACATACCAGTCCTGGTCATCCTTGTATTCATAAATTTTGTTTGTCATAATGTTACATGCTCCACATGAATTTCTTTTTCCAGCCATTCTGCTCCAATTTGGGCAAAACTTTGGCTATTGGCTGTTGTGTAAAAACGATGTTGAAGAGGTCCCGCATCTCGGCTACGATTGATTTCAAAATAGTTAAGCAAAACCGAGATATCCCGTACACACTCTGCCCCACTATCGATGAGCTGAACTTTGGGGCCCATGACATTTTGGATGATGGGGCGAAGGAGTGGGTAATGGGTACACCCCAAAATCAGGCTATCCACCTTTCCAACCAAGGGGCGCAGGGTTTCATAGACGACTTTCTTGGTGACACTGGTCGACAGGGCACCAGATTCCACCAAGGGGGCAAACTTGGGACAGGCCAAACTCTCCACCTGTAAATCCGGATCCAGATCATGGATTTTCTGACGATAGATGTCTGATTGGACCGTCATGGGGGTTCCAATCACTCCGATTTTCCCACCTTGACTGGACTTGATGGCTGCCGAAGCTCCTGGCAAAATCACGCCTAGGACAGGAATGTCTAGTTTCGCCTTGATTTCTTCCCAAACGACCGCAGTCGCAGTATTACAAGCAATGACAATCATTTTGACATCCTTGGTCAAGAGAAAGTTGACCAACTGCCAAGTATATTCACGAATTTGCTCAGCAGGACGGGGACCATAGGGCGCCCGAGCCGAATCTCCAATATAGACGATTTCTTCATGGGGAAGCTGGCGCATGAGCTCACGAACAACGGTCAAGCCCCCGACACCCGAATCCAAAAAACCAATTGGTCGATTATCCATACAGTCTTCTTTCTAGTCTTTTTCTGATTGATAGTTCATCATGATTTTTTGTCCTGAATAAACGGATAGACAGCTTGATGGAATGTCAACTGCCTCTCTCTTAATCATAATCAAATATCAATAGAATGCAAGGAAAAAGTCTTATCCCTGAGAACTAATGAACATAGTGAGAAGTCTGGAACTTTCATCCCAGACTTTTCCTATTTATTTTTTCTTTTTATTGTTAGCAAGGGCTGCTTTTTGTTGGCGGATGATTTGGTGGTAAACTTGTTGTACCTTGGCTTCGCTTGGTTTTTGACCATTTGCGCTCAATAGAGCACGAACTGCCTCAGCGTTCAAACGTGGGTTGTCAGCAAATTCTTTTTCGATTTGCTTACGAACCAAGTACATTCCTCCAAGAGCTCCTCCTAGAAAAGCTAGCACAATCAAGATAATTGCTAAAAGTAAGTCCATCATATTTCTCCTGTTTCTTTTTGAGTCTTCTATATTATACCATAAAGTGACTTTCCTGACTAGTTTGTTTTACGCTTTCAGGGAGGGGGTTAAGCCAAGTCTAAGCTAGTCTTAAAATCAGATTGAACTATGAAATTACGAATAATTCCACCCTTTCCTCTCTTTCTTCTACTTTTTTAAGAAAAAACAACAACAAATATGTATCTTGCGAAAAACCTATTGACAAATGCTAAGCGATCATTAGAATGGGAGGTGAGGAGATAAATAGAAACAAATTAAAAGGAACTGCTTTATAAAATGTAAGCGGTTTCGGATAAACGACGGAGGTTTTTATGAAAAAACACTTTTGGGAGAAATCCTGTCGCTATAGCATCCGCAAACTGACGGTTGAGACTGCTTCTGTTTTACTGGGGGCTGTTTTTCTAGTCAACCACACTGTCTCCGCAGACAGTGTTGAGGTCAAGCAAACTGAACCAACCTCTGTCGAAGCTATTACTAAGCCTGATAGTGAACCCAAAGCAGCTGAAGCTACTGAAACTACAAAGCCACCTCTAGCCGAGAGTCCAGCAGTTTCCGAAAGCAAGCTAGCCGCAGAGACTCAGACAACAAATAGTCAAGCTGGTGAAGAAGCCATTGTAGAAGCTAAAGAAAATAAGGAACCTGAAAAAGCAGATCAACCGGTGACAAAGCAAGAAAACTATCAACTCAACTACGATCAGCCAACAGCTCCCTCCTATGATGGATGGGAAAAACAAGCCCTCCCTGTCGGAAATGGAGAGATGGGAGCCAAGGTTTTCGGTCTGATTGGGGAAGAGAGAATCCAGTACAACGAAAAGACCCTCTGGTCAGGAGGACCACAGCCCGATAGCACCGACTATAACGGAGGAAACTACAAGGACCGCTACCAGGTCTTGGCAGAGATTCGTAAAGCCCTCGAAGCTGGTGACCGCCAAAAAGCAAAACAGCTAGCTGAACAAAATCTAGTTGGACCAAACAACGCCCAGTATGGACGTTACCTAGCCTTTGGAGATATCTTCATGGTCTTTAATAACCAGAAGAAAGGACTAGATACTGTAACTGATTATCATCGTGGTTTGGATATCACAGAAGCCACTACGACAACTTCTTACACCCAAGATGGGACCACCTTCAAACGCGAAACCTTCTCCAGCTATCCTGATGATGTCACTGTGACCCACTTGACCAAAAAAGGAAACAAGACACTTGACTTTACCCTTTGGAATAGCCTGACAGAAGACTTGCTTGCTAATGGGAACTACTCTTGGGAATATTCCAACTATAAGAATGGTCATGTCACTACAGATGCAAACGGAATCCTTCTAAAGGGAACTGTCAAAGATAACGGCCTCAAATTTGCATCCTATTTAGGAATTAAAACGGACGGAAAAGTCACTGTTCAGAATGAGACTCTAACCGTCACAGGTGCAAGCTATGCGACCCTCTATCTCAGCGCCAAGACTAACTTTGATCAAAATCCAAAAACCAATTATCGAAAAGACATTGATCTCGAAAAAACGGTTAAAGGGATTGTAGAAGCAGCTAAGGCCAAGGACTACGAAACACTTAAGCAAGACCATATCAAGGATTATCAAAGTCTCTTTAACCGCGTTAAACTAAATCTAGGTGGAAGCAAGACTGCTCAAACGACAAAAGAGGCCCTTCAAAGCTATAACCCTAGCAAAGGTCAAAAACTGGAAGAACTCTTCTTCCAATACGGACGTTATTTACTCATCAGTTCGTCGCGTGATCGGACGGATGCCCTTCCTGCCAACCTTCAGGGAGTCTGGAATGCTGTAGACAATCCACCTTGGAACGCTGACTACCACCTCAATGTCAATTTGCAAATGAACTATTGGCCAGCCTACATGAGTAACCTTGCTGAAACAGCCAAGCCAATGATCAATTATATTGACGACATGCGCTATTATGGTCGTATCGCTGCCAAGGAATACGCTGGCATCGAATCCAAAGACGGACAAGAAAATGGCTGGCTGGTCCACACTCAAGCAACTCCATTTGGCTGGACTACTCCTGGTTGGAATTACTATTGGGGGTGGTCTCCTGCAGCCAATGCTTGGATGATGCAGAACGTCTATGACTACTATAAGTTCACCAAGGACGAAACTTATCTAAAAGAAAAGATTTACCCAATGCTCAAGGAAACAGCTAAGTTTTGGAACTCCTTCTTGCACTATGACAAGACCAGCGACCGTTGGGTGTCTTCTCCATCCTACTCACCAGAACACGGTACCATCACCATCGGAAATGCCTTTGACCAATCGCTAGTCTGGCAGCTATTCCACGACTACATGGAAGTCGCTAATCATCTGAAAGTCGACCAAGACTTAGTCACAGAGGTCAAGGCTAAATTTGACAAACTAAAACCCCTTCACATCAACAATGAGGGCCGTATCAAGGAGTGGTACGAGGAGGACAGTCCGCAATTCACCAACGAAGGCATTGAAAATAACCACCGCCACGTGTCTCATCTGGTTGGTCTCTTCCCAGGTACGCTCTTTAGCAAGGATCAGGCTGAATACCTAGAGGCTGCGCGTGCTACCCTCAATCACCGTGGAGATGGTGGAACTGGTTGGTCTAAAGCAAATAAAATCAACCTCTGGGCTCGTCTCTTGGACGGTAACCGTGCCCATCGCTTACTGGCTGAACAGCTCAAATACTCAACCCTAGAAAACCTTTGGGATACCCACGCGCCTTTCCAAATCGACGGAAACTTTGGAGCAACTAGTGGGATGGCAGAAATGCTCCTGCAATCTCATACTGGCTATATTGCACCATTGCCAGCCCTTCCAGATGCTTGGAAAGACGGTCAGGTTTCTGGCTTGATTGCCCGTGGTAACTTTGAAGTCAGCATGAAGTGGAAAGATAAAAACCTGCAAAGCTTGTCCTTCCTTTCAAATGTCGGCGGAGACTTAGTTGTAGATTATCCAAATATCGAAGCCAGTCAGATCAAGGTCAATGGCAAACCAGTCAAGGCAACGATTCTTAAAAACAATCGCATCCAACTAGCAACGCAAAAAGGTGACGTCATTACCTTTGAACACTTCCCTGGTCGCATAACCAGTCTGACAGCAGTTCGACAAAATGGAGTCACTGCTGAACTCAACTTCAACCAAGTAGAAGGCGCTACCCACTATGTCATCCAAAGACAAGTGAAAGACGCGTCTGCCCAATCCTCTGCAAGCAGAGAATTTGTAACCAATCAAACCCACTTTATTGACCGTTCACTCGATACTCAACTCGCCTACACTTATACTGTTAAGGCTATGCTGGGCGAACTTGCCACACAAGTTTCTGAACAGGCCACTGTCGAAACCTATAGCGAGTTGATGGACGACCGAGATAGCCGTATCCAGTACGGAGCTGCCTTTGGAAACTGGGCTGACTCAGAATTATTTGGAGGAACAGAGAAATTTGCTGACCTTTCAAAAGGGGACTACACAGACGAAGACATCACTGCCACCATTTCTTTCACTGGTGTTGGTATCGAAATCTATGGACTGAAATCGTCTGAACTAGGTCTTGCCACTGCTAAAATTGATGGCAAAGAAGTCGGCGAGCTTGACTTCCATACTGCTGGTGCAACTGAAAAAGGTAGTCTCATCGGTCGCTTCACAGGATTATCTGACGGACCTCACACATTGACTCTTAGCGTTAAACGTGAGCACAAAGGACGTGGTAGTGAGCGCTCGAAAATTTCATTAGATTATTTCAAAGTCCTAGCAGGAACAGGCAATTCAATTGAAAAAATGGATGATCGTGATTCGCGTATCCAGTATGGTTCCCAGTTTAAGGACTGGTCTGACCCTGAACTCTACGGAGGTACGGAAAAATACGCTGATATTAACAACAGCGACTCTAGTGCAGCTTCAGAAGCTCAGGCAACCATTTCCTTTACTGGTACAGGCATTCGTATCTATGGTTTGAAGAGCCTTGCCCTTGGACGAGCACGTGTTACACTAGATGGCAAAGAAATGCCAAGTCTAGACTTCTACACTTCAGGCGCAACCGAAAAGAGAGCTTTTATTGGCGAATTTACAAACCTTACTGACGGTCCGCACACCCTGACATTACAAGTTGACCCAGATTCGCCAGAAGGCCGCAAGAAAATTTCTCTGGACTCTTTTGACATCATCAAAGCCCCAGCTGTCGGTTTAGATAGCCCAAGTATCGCGCCTCTTAAGGAAAATGACAAAACCATTTCCTTAAGCCTACCAGCTGGAGATTGGGAAGCCATCGCAGTGACCTTCCCAGGTGTCAAAGATCCTCTGGTTTTGCGCAAGGTGGACGAAACGCACCTGGTTACAAGTGGGGATCAGACCGTGCTATCAGTCCAAGACAATCAAGTTCAAATCCCAATCCCTGAGGCTACTGATCGACAAACTGGAAAAGCGATCGAAGCTTATACCATTCAAGGAAATACCACAAGCAGCCCTATCGTGGCCGTCTTTACTAAAAAGGAAGAGAAAATGGTTGATGAGAGTCAGCCAACTACAAGCAAGGGGGACGAACCAGCTCCTACTGTTGAAATCCCTTAGTACACTGAGCCTATCGGAACCGCAGGGCAAGAAGAAGCTCCAATAGTAGAAATTCCGGAGTATACCGACCCTATCGGAACTGCTGGACAAGAGGAAGCTCCTACTATTGAAAAGCCTGAATACACCGAACCTATCGGAACTGCTGGGCAAGAAGAAGCTCCAATAGTAGAAAAACCTGAATACACCGAATCTATCGGAACCGCAGGACAAGAAGAACCACCTACAGTGACAATTCCTGAATACACTGAGCCTATCGGAACGGCAGGGCAAGAGGAAGCCCCTACTGTTGAAAAACCTGAGTACACTGACCCTATCGGAACTAGTGGGGATCAGGCCGCTCCAACCCTTACCCTTCCTGATTATCCAGTTCGAGTCTTAAAAGACAAGGAAACTGGAGTGGAAATCATCGGTGGAGCCAGCGACTTAGAAGGAATTTCTCACGTTTCTAGCCAACGTGTCTTAGCTCAAGAACTCTTTGGCAAGACCTATGATGCTTACGACCTACAGCTTAAAAATCCAACCGATCATAGCTTGCAGCCAAAAGGCTCTGTCTTGGTTCGCTTGCCTATTTCAGCTAGCGTAGAAAACATCTACTACATCACTCCGACCAAGGAGTTACAAGCCCTTGATTTCACCGTTCGAGAAGGAAAGGCAGAATTCATCACTAGTCATTTAAGTACCTATGCTGTCGTCTATCAAGCTACTGGAACAACCTCTAACACAGAGGAAAAACCAAGTACTTCAGATGCAGAAACCTTGGCACACGAGGCTGAACAACTTTCAGCTAGTCCGAGTCTTGCTAAAACTGGAAATCATTCTCCTAAAGAACAACTTCCAGCAACAGGAGATGCGTCCAACCCACTCCTCTTCTTAGCAGGCCTCAGTCTAGCCCTCACAGCCACTTTTATGTTAAAAAGAAGAAAGGATGACTCCAACTAACCTTTAAGCACACAAAAACAGGATGAAGATCACCTTCATCCTGTTTTATTTTGTAATCAAAAGTTAGTCTTACAGTAGGTATAAAAAGGCTAGGGTCAAGAGACTTGCTAGAAGTCCAACTCCCCAAAAGAAGAAATCAACCTTCCACTCGCTCCAAGGATTGCCCTTGCCTGAGAATCCTCCAAGCTCAAAATGATGATGCACAGGTGTCATACGGAAAATACGCTTCCCGCCACTAAGTTTGAAGTAGGTAACTTGCATCATAACAGAGCTTGTCTCAAAGACATAGATAATCCCAATCAGCAAAAGAGTCCATTCTTGGTGGAGGGCCATAGAGATTGCTGCCAGCATCCCACCTAAAGCCAAACTTCCCACATCACCCATGAAGACCTTGGCAGGCTTGTGGTTAAAGACGAAGAAACCTAGTAAACCACCAATCATGGAAAGAATCACAAGAAGGATATCCAGTTGATTTTGCATATAAGCAATCACACCGTAGGCCGATAAGCTAATCACCACTGAAATACTTGCTAAGCCGTCAATCCCGTCAGTCAGATTCACCGCATTTGAAAAGCCAACTAGCCAGAAAAGGGCAAAGAAAATATAGAAAATACCCAGATGTACTTGGTAGCCAAAAACTGAAAGCATATCGCCACCACGCTCATAAAAGAGGTAAAAAATCACTCCTCCAAGCAGCTGGAGAGCAAGCTTTTGCTTGGGATTCAAGCCCTCGTTGATCTTACGAAAGACCTTGAGGAAGTCATCCAGAAAACCTACCAAACCATACAAAACCAAGATAAACAAAATCATGCTAACATTGTTGGTCAATTGTTGGGTAAAGAGAGCGACAAGGAAGCTAACAACTACTGCAACGATCAGGAAGACAAGACCTCCCATAGTTGGAGTCCCAGCTTTAGCTTGATGTTGCTTGACATCCTCGTGCATCTGCTGACCTGTAATCTGTGCTTTTCGATAAAATCGGATAAAGGCTGGAATGCCTATCAGGGTCAATAGAAAGGCAAGAATTCCAGCACTAATGGAACTAATCATCTTAATCTCCTAAAGTTACTTTCAATTTTTTGATATCTTTGAGGGCAGTATTGGCACGGACACTTTGTTTCTTGACCGTTTTGCCACTACCTTCCCACTCGACTTCTATATTCAGCCATTTGGCCAATGTTTGCACATTTTCATCTGTCCAGCCATACATATCAGGCATTTCTTCGACCTTATCTGACAGGATCAAGATCTGCTGATTGGCTTCCAAATTATCTCCTTCAGAAACCGAGAGTTCCTTGATCTTGGTTCCTGTTCCAATAACGATTGGTTGGACAAGGTTGCGACGCAATTCCTCTGCTAGGTCACCCGGCGTAAAGTCCTTGGTAGCTGGCATGGCATAGCTTGTTGTCTTGCTGACCTGATCCAAGTTCTTGGCAGTTGACTGAAGATTGAGGGATTCTTTCATGGCAGAAGCTCGCTCAAGGATTGGGTTGGCAAACTCCCCAAGCTGAATACCTGAATAATGCTCTGGCTGCTGCACCGTCACATAGAGGATAAAATCAGGATTTTCTGCAGGATGCATCGACACAACAGAGAAGATATAGTTGGTTGAACCGGTAAGATAGCCACCATTTTTCTCATCTGCAATTTGCGCTGTCCCTGATTTCAGGGCAACATTCTGACCTGGAACATTGACAGTTGCTTTTCCTGTACTGTGGTTGTACATGGTACCGTAGACAGGATCTGTTCCGACCATGACCATGTGATCTCGAGTAGAGGACGCTGCCGCTTTTGATACAGGATTTCCGACGATTTCCTTTTGAGACTTGCGGACAGACTGGTCATTTGGATCATAGAGGGCACTGATAAATTTCGGCTCCAACATAACCCCATCATTGGCAATAGCTGTAAAAGCACGAAGCATCTGGGTCTGAGTAACAGAGATCCCTTGTCCAAATGAACTCATGGCGATATTGACAATGTTATCAGCAGGTAATTGACCTGTGTACTCATCTGCCAGACCAAAACGGGTTGGCACCCCAAACTTAAAGCGGTTAAGATAGTCGAGCCAAGTTGCATCTCCCATCTTTTGCTCGAGCAAGGTCATCCCAATATTACTTGAGTGGGCAAAACCTTGAGAGAAGGTCATAGTGCCACCACTAGTCAATCCTTCATTGACGTCCCAGTCACGAATGGTCGCATCAGCTATTTTCAATTCACTACTGTTAAAGTATTCGCCGCCGGGGAAGGTGTTGTTATCAATAGCTGAGGCCAACATCATCACCTTCATAGTGGATCCTGGCTCATAGTTGCTTTGATAGAGGATATCACGCCAGACAAAGTCTTTTGTGATGCCATCCTTGGTATCTGCATTGAAGGTCGGACGTTGGGTCGTAGCCAGGATTTCCCCAGTCTTAGCGCTGACCAAGGTAGCCGTCATATACTTGCCCTTTACCTTTTCCTGGAAGGCATCCATCTGGGTTTCCATAAAGGATTGTAAGGGACTAGAAAGGGTCGTGTACACATCTTTTCCATCTACCGTTTGTTGAGAAGCTTGATCTGTACCCGGAACAATATTTCCCAGACGATCCTTCTCATAGGTGATGATCCCATCTGTACCCGCCAGAATGCTATTTAAAGAACTCTCCAAACCAGATGTCCCAATCAAGCGTTTGGTGCCATCCTCATTTTCATGGAGTTGTGCGAGTCCGATAAAGGAAGAAGCAAACTGTCCATTGGGATAACTGCGGTTAGGGCTTGTTGTAAAGTCAACTCCCTCAACGCCAGCATTTTTTAGGTCATTTTTAATGGCCATCATATTGGCATAGGTGATCCCATTTCCCTTGGTACCAAAGGATACCTGTTTTAGATCTGGCTGAGAAAGCTGTTCTTTGACATAGGACTCATCCATCTCTAGGTACTTATGAAAAATCTCTGCTACTGTACTATATTGTGAGTCTTCTACATAGAGAATTTTGCCTGTTGCTGACTTGTAGGTCTTGTCAATAACGGCATAAATATTGTAAGAAGTCGCATCTTCTGCAATAGGCGTTCCATTACGATCGTAGATGGTTCCCCGTTTTGCAGGGATGGTCTTAGTTGTTTGGTGAACCTTTTTAGCCTCTTTGACCAAGTCCTTACCAAATTTTTTACCCGTTCCGATAATGACCGCAAAGTTGACCAAAAAGACAGCGAAGAGTATGACAGCCAATAAACTCAGGCTTTTTCCTACTCTTCGGCGGTTTTCTTCTGGAGATTTGCGATTACGAACGGCATAACGGATGATTTTTTCTTTCCACTGTTTCATTTCTTACTCCGCTGCTCGGATATTTTCGTTATTCAGCTGCAAATCCTTGGAATTTGCAATTTCTTTCAAACGTTCTGAACGAATCAATTCATTGACCTCTTGCTTAGCATCGTCGAGCTCTGTTTTCTTTTCTTCGATTTGAGCATTGACCTTGGTCAATTCATTCTGAACTTGTAATAGCTTGGTCTGCATAAACACAACGCTAATTGCCAGGATAATCATTGTTGCAGCAATCGAAACATAGAAGGCCTTTTCCACACGTGAAAAACCTTTAAACTTCGTTTGCAATAACTGGCTTGTTTTTTCGATTCTTTCTGCCATGTTTTTCCTCTTACTTGTGAATTTTTCTGGCCACGCGCAACTTGGCTGAATGCGAACGGTTATTGGCTTCTAACTCTTCAGCACTTGGCAAGATTGGCTTACGGGATAACAATTCCATCTTAGGCTTAAGATCGTCTGGAATGAAGGGCAAGCCTTTCGGAACCTCCACTGTTGAAGCTTCCTTAAACAACTGCTTGGTCAAGCGGTCTTCCAGCGAATGGAAAGTAATGACTGAGATTCTACCATCCAGAGCCAGCATGTCCATGGCCTGCTGGATGGATTCATCTGCTGCTCCCAGCTCATCATTGACTTCGATTCGGATAGCCTGAAAAATCTGCTTGGCAGGGTGCCCCTTTTTCTTGAGCTCCTTAGCAGGTTTGGCAGACTTGATAATTTCTGCCAACTCAGTCGTTGTCTCGATTGGTTTCACCTCACGCGCTTGCTCAATCTTGCGGGCTATCTGTTTAGAAAACTTATCCTCACCATACTTGAAAAAGATCCGAACCAAGTCATGATAGTCATAATGATTGACCACCTCATAGGCTGTCAAGCTGGCATCCTGATTCATGCGCATATCCAGTGGCGCATCTTTTTTATACGAAAAACCACGTTCACGCTGATCTAGCTGAGGACTGGACACTCCCAAGTCATAACAAATCCCATCAATTTCTTGGACACCAGCCTCCTGCAAACGTACCTGCAAATGACGGAAGTTATCCTTGATAAAGGTTACCATCCCTTTTTCGATATAGGGTGCCAAACGTTTTTGCGCATTGTCAATGGCATTCTGGTCCTGATCAAAGGCATAGAGATGTCCTTTTTCGCTCAATTTACTTAATAAATATTCGCTATGGCCTGCTCCGCCCAAGGTCGCATCAACGTAGATACCGTCAGGTTTTACGTCAAGCATATCAATCGTTTCATGAAGCAAGACCGTTACATGATGAAATTCTTTTGTCATATCCTATCTATTTTACCACAAATCTGACCAGCTTGCACTTGTCAGACAAGGCTAAGCTACTTCGAAAAAAATTCTCCAAAAAATGTCATATATAATTGACACACTGCTCTCGAAAGAATATAATATAGTCAAATATATGCGACACAAATCAGAAAGGAGAACCTATGAATCGTGTCAAAGAATTCCGCAAGGAACTGGGCATTTCCCAGCTCGAGCTCGCCAAAGATATCGGTGTCTCGAGACAGACCATCAACATGATTGAAAATGACAAGTACAATCCAACCCTGGAACTCTGTCTCAATCTCGCTCGTAGCCTCCAAACTGACCTCAACAGTCTCTTTTGGGAAGACGATTTTTAAAAAAGGAGCCAACTTATGAAAAAAGAAACCTTCACGGAAAAACTCATCAAACGCACTTACGGTATTTCTGACCCACTTGACGAATACAAACGACGCGAGGCTGATCGTATCGGCAATCAAGTCTTTATCTTCCTCTTTTATCTGATGATTTTTGGCAATCTTATTCCACTCGTTCTGGCCTATAAGTATCCTCAACTAGTGGCTCTAGTCTATCCTCCTCTGATTTTAGTGATTGCCCTCATCGTTGCTGGATATCTCACCTACCAAATGCAAAAAACAGGGATTACAACTATTGAACCAGATATGCTGAGTGAGAAAGAAAGTAAGCAACTACACTACCCTGGTCTGAAAGCAGGTTTGTTCTTTGGCCTATGGATGTTTTTTATAACTCCTCTTCTCCATATACTGCTAGGTGAGAGTCAGGACTACTTTCAGTCTCTTCTCACTATAAGAAATGGTTTAGCAAGCATTCTAGGTTCTATCTTCTTCGGATCGAGCATACAGTTCCTCATCTCCCGTCGCATTCGAAAAGCAAAGAAAGACCAAGATGATTAGGAGTCAACTCATGAAAAAAGAAACTCTCACTGAAAAACTCATTAAACGCATATACGGTATTTCTGGTCCCCTTGACGAACACAAACGACGCGAAGCTGACCGCATCGGAAATAAAATCTTTGTGATTCTCTTTTACCTCATGACTTTAGGCAATCTTATTCCCTTTGTCCTCGCTTATAAATACCCGCAAATTGTCGCTATTGGCTATCCTATTGTGATATTCGGCATTTCGATGATTTCTGCTCTCTATGTGGTCTCCCAAACCAAAAAAACAGGCATCACAGCTATTGATCTAGATATGCTGACTGAGAAAGAAAGTAAGCAACTACATTACCCTGGTCTGAAAGCCGGTCTGATCTATGGCATAGCGATATTTTTTATAATGCCACTCATTGATACTCTAACAAGTGAAAATCCAAATTTCATCAGTTCTCTTCTGAATTCAAAACATATTTTAAAAACTATACTGGGAGCGTTCTTTTTTGGACTGATGATGCAAATTGTTGTCTCTCTTCGCATTCGAAAAGCAAAGAAAGACCAAGAAGACGACTAGGAGGTGGCTTATGAAATCACTAGCGAGACTGCTGATCAGTCATGTTTTTATCAGTATCTTTATTACCTTTTTCCTACTTTCTGGACATATTGAGCATCCTTTCTTGATTATCTTTCTTTTATTCCTTCCTGTATTGAACAAGGGACAGAGATTCCAGAAAATCCAATCAAAAAAAATACGTCTTCTAAACGCATCTCTCTGTTTTATCCTCGTATCCTTTCCACAACTTTTAACAAATCCTATGGATTGGAGATATCTGGTATTTCTAATAATCTGTATCATTTTTAGTTTGGTTTACTTCTATACTCTCTATCAACTCTTTAAAGAAGTCAATCAAAAATCGCTCATTTAGGAGAACACTCCCATGAAAAAAGAAGATTTCACCACTCGCTTACTCAAACTATTCTTTCACATACAAGGGCCTTTTGATGAATGCCGTCAAGAGATGATTTACAAGGCTTGTGCCCGTGCCTTGATCCAAATCGTTTACTCCTCCCTCCTACTCTTCTTGTTCTATCTCCTATTTGGACGCTTCATAGAGTTGGTTCGAGATGCCATGCCTTACCTCTATTTTGGACTTATCTTCGTCCTCGCATCTAGGGCGAGACTAGCAGTTCGCGACTTACATTTAGACAAGGATGACCAGTCCGAAATCCATCACAAAAGCTACAGCAAAAGCCAGATCAAAGTTCGTAGTTGGAGTGTGTTTATCGGTATCCAGATTGGCTTCTTTACCTTACTCATCTTTTATAAAGTCTTCGTTCAGCAGATGTCCCTTCCAGATTTTGTGAAGCTCCTCATGCAATTCGATAAAAGTGTTCCTTTCCTGATGTATGGCCTGATTATCGGTAGCATTTTTGGAACCCTAACCTACGGATTTCTATCACTGCAGGAGGAGAAAACTCCTAAAAATACCAAACAGAAGGAGAAGAGCAATCAATGACTTCACTATACGATTTTTCAGTCTTGAACCAAGACAAGCAAACAACTTCCCTAGATGCCTATCGTGGGAAAGTTCTCTTGATTGTCAACACTGCTACTGGATGTGGTTTGACTCCCCAGTACCAAGGACTTCAAGAACTCTATGACCGTTATCAAGAACAAGATTTTGAGATTTTAGACTTCCCTTGCAATCAGTTTATGGGACAAGCACCAGGTAGCGCAGAGGAAATCAACGCCTTCTGTATCCTACATTACCAGACCACCTTCCCACGTTTTGCCAAAATCAAGGTCAACGGTAAGGAAACAGACCCTCTCTATGTGTGGTTAAAAGACCAAAAATCTGGCCCCCTAGGAAAACGAATCGAATGGAATTTCGCTAAGTTTCTCATCGGTCGAGATGGGCAAGTCTTTGAACGTTTTTCTTCAAAAACAGACCCAAAACAAATTGAAGAGGCGATACAAAAATTACTATAATTCACAATCTCACTATGATTAGGTTTCCTTTAGCCTGATGAATAGTGAGATTTTTTGATATGCTTTGACTTAAATAGAAAAACACCCCATGATATGAAACATGAAGTGTTGTAAAGTCTATGTTGTAGCTACTTATCAAAGAGCAAACTAGGAAGCTAGCCACAGGCTGCTAAAAACACGGTTTTGAGGTTGTGGATAAGACTGACAAAGTCAGTTACCTATACCTATGATACCTACGGCAAGGTGAAACTGACGTGGTTTGAAGAGATTTTCGAAGAGTATTATTTCATATTTTCAATATGACCAGTGATAACGAATACCATACAGAATCTTCATATACACTAAACAAATGACTTTCTAATTATCTCAATTAGTTTTCGCTAGTAAATATCATTTCCAACAAACGCCCTCTCAATTCCTTATCCTGATGATGCAAGATATTCATTAACTCATGAGAATTTTTAGCATTGATGAATTGATTTAACAACCTATCTTTTAATTCATATGGAAGAGAAGCCGTCTTTAGTAGTCTAAAAACTTCATCATTTAGAGATGTCCTTTTATTATCTTTCCATTCAAATCTAGCTGTATCATTCTTATTTGGCAATTCAATTATAGACACAGTCGTTCCTTTAAAATGAATTCTATGCCTTCTATTGCTTGGAACGATACTAGAATCTCCTTGTAATGCTAACTCTACCATTCCTATTTCCCAATCGATTGATAATCTTGTTTTATATCTTTGACCATTTTGATCTTCAATCATTTCAAAAGAATGTTGTTTGCCTGGGAATACATACCAATCTACAACTTCAGGTAAATCAACACCCATATCTATCTCAGAACCAACCAAGGGAATGATTGCACCACTTTTTGCAAACACAGGTATAGTCGAAATGTCTCTATAAACACCCAACTTCACACCACCTGTATATTTTTTCTCTGAAAAGAAGTCATACCATTCACCTTCAGGGAACCATACATCCACTTTTGCAGATTGGAATGTCAAATCCATCTTTTCTACAATGGGAGCCACCATCAATTCTGTTCCAAAAAAGTATTGATTTGGAACATTATAGCTCTCATCATTCTCTGGGTAGAAATAATAGATTGGACTGATTAATGGGGCACCTTCCTCATGTGTCTTTACATTCATAGTGTATAGATATGGAATCATCTGATGTCTCAAACGAAGGTATTTCTTCATAATCTTAGATGTTGTTTCTGAAAAAAACCAAGGTTCTTTACTATTAAAGGGACTTCTAGAACTATGTAATCGAGTAATCGGACTAAAAACACCAAACTGTAGCCATCTAGTTTGTAGCTCTTCGTCATAATCCCCTAACATATGTCCACCTATATCATGACTCCACCAACTATAACCGATATTAGATGCTGTCGCTGTAAAATAAGGTTGAAATCTTAACGAATTCCAACTAATAATGGTGTCCCCTGAAAAACCAACAGGGTAGCGGTGGCTACCAGGACCTGCATACCTTGATAAAATCAAGCCACCTTCCGAATTTTTACAACTATCCTGATAGTGATAATGGTTTAAAAGCCATAGTGGATCCAACATACCTTGTGTCCCTTGTTGCCAGTCAATCCACCAAAAATCTACTCCCTGCTTTTCTAGCTTATAATGAACATCTTTAAAGTAGGCTTCCCTAAAAGAGGGATTAAAAAAATCAAAAATGGCAGGTTCTTCTAGTTCTACATTTAACCCCAATCGTTTGGCGACTCGAGGGTAAGCTTCTTCATAAGCCCGTATACCATCAGCAGGATGGACATTTAAGGAAAGTTTTAACTTCCTATCATGAAGTTCTTGCAATAACTGTTCTGGATTAGGTATTAAGTTTTTATTCCAACTATATCCTGTCCAGCCACTTCCAAAACGGGCTGGAATGTCAGTTATATGCCAATCCATATCTAAAACACCGATAGATAACGGAATTGCCTCTGTTTTAAATCTGTCTATTAAATTCAAGTATTCATCCGACGTATAAGGCCAATACCTACTCCACCAATTACCTAAAGCATATCTTGGCAACAAAGGGGTTGAGCCAGTCAAATGGTAAAAGTCTCTGATTGCTCCTCTATAATCATGCCCATAGGCAAAGAAATACAGGTCAATTTGATTTTCTCTCTCAATATAACCAGACTGTTCATCCCAAATAAATCCTTGAGAATCATCCAATAAGGCAATACCACTTCGACTAATAATTCCATCTTCTAATGGGATTGCTCCATCTGCCTCATCCAGAGTTCGAGCTGTTCCTTTTAACGTTTCAATAGATTCACCAAAATACCAGCGACTACCATATACAGCAAAATTTCCTTTTAATTCTATAAATAAATTTTCGGCGTTAAATTCTCCTTTATTAAAATGCAAATGAAAATAGTCCGTCATAATATCTAGTACGTTTGAGGTCTCGATATAATCTAACGAAACTTGACCAAAATCTCTATTATAGACGAGTTGTGTAGTTCTATCCTCAAAACTGCCAGTTTTAGAGTATTCTAACCTTACTAGCTTGTCTGTTAATACAGAAATTCGATAAAACTCTCCCTTAAAAATTTTCACTTTGTTTCTCTCCTTTTAGTAAATTGCTTTACTTTATCAAACATTTTATTCGTTATCATTACATTCATCAATCCGCAAAAAGCAAATCCCCCAAATGTAAATACGTAAATAGCTGTTAAAACCCGTTCTGGACTACTGAAACTCATATATAGTACAGAAATATTAAATAAAACCAACATGATAGCTTGTATTGGATTTAAAATACAAATTAATACGCTATTTACAATACTATTTTTTAGATTATCTTTAAATAGACCAATATAGGGAAAAATAACACTCATCAAAAGTATTATAACAAATAAAAAGGGTAACACTAATAATAAACTATACTCTGAAAATAAACTTGAATAGCCCCAAAGACAATAGTTCACATATAAAAGTAATTCTATTAGGAGGATAAACAACCAAATAAAAGTTGATTGTTTAAAATTTCGTCTAAAGATCCGAAAATAATGATAAGCAATATCGGTATCTTTACCTTTTAAAATACGATACCACATTGTCGTAAGAGAAGTTAGTGATGCCCCAATTGTAACTATTGGAATACAACTAACAATAAATAGAGTATTTAAAATAATTAAATCTGTCAGAAAAGTTAAAATTCTAACTACTTTTCCATCTAATGAAAATAATTTTTGCATAATAGATATCTCCATAAAATCGATTGTCTTAACTCTATATTTTAGAATGTCAGTTGTACAAAAATATTACCTAAATTATTAAAAAAATATTTCCAAATTTCTTTAAAAATTAGAATAAAGGAAGCGAGATAAGTTTATGTTATCAATCTCGCTTCCTGTAATTAGCTAGTCCCTTGTTTATACAACCAAGAGTTCATATCAAATATTACTCTTTTACTTCTTTTTGGTAACGATCATATGCTTCCTGTTGAATCTTCATAAATTCGTCCAATCCCATATTCTTAAGAGTTTCTTTATATGAATCCCATTCTTTTTCTATGCCACCTTCAACTACCCATTTAGATGCTTGTTGTTTGACATAAGATTCAATACTCACATAGATTGATGATAATTTGTTAAGTTCTTCTTGCGAATAAATTACATTAGGGTAAGCCGGCAACGCAAATTGTTTCAAATCTTGGTCCATCTTCAATTTCAATCCATCACCTTGTGTTTGATCAATTTCTACACGACTATTGATATCATCGCTTACGTATTTAGGACCAAAATCTCGAAGTGAATTAATCCATGCCCATTCATCAGCTGATTTACCATCTTTAGGAGGTAACACTTTAAACTTATCACCATTCTTTTCAGTGGCTATTCCAAATGATCCATAGAAATTCTGAATACTTGCTTCATCTGTATATAATTTGTCCAACCATTTCAATAATTTAGCAGGATTTTTGCTCTTATTTGTAATCAAAATTTCATTTCGACCATAGTTATAATGATCTGGATCAGAAAAGACATATTGTTTACCATCCATACCTTTTAAAGCAGGTAGAGCAATATACTCACTTGAATGTAATCCAAACGTTGCATCTGCTGTCCAACCACTAGAAACACCTACTCTAGATACTCCCTTATCCATACGTTTCGCAACACTCATAGAGGTATCTTCTGTAAAGATTTCCGGATCAATCAAACCTTTTTTATAAGATTCGTGCATTGCTGCAATCCCTTGTTTATAACTTTCTTCTGTACGAAGGTAAACTGGTTTTCCATCTTTTACAGACATCTCATATGTATTATCTGCACCTAAACGATTATTGAACGGAAGAATATATGAGAATGTTGGATCAAAGTTTCCTGCTCCGAATGGAATTTCATCAGAAGCGTCTCCATTTCCGTTCGCATCTTTATCCTTAAATTCTTGTAGTACTTTTACTAAATCATCATAAGTTTCTGGAACTTTTAATCCTAGATTATCTAACCACTTTTTATTAATAAATAGCTGATTAGCTACAGTAGGGCGCATCGGTAATTTTTTAGGTAGGCTGTAGATATGACCATCTGGTGAAGTAATCATAGCTTTAATCTTAGGCTCTTTTTTCATAGCCTTAGTTAAATTTGGCATGTTTTCCTTGATTAAATCTTCCAATGGGATAAATAGAGATTGATTTTGAGCAATTTCTGAATCTGTAAAAGCATTTGAACCTAAAAATGCATCTGGTAAATCTCCGCTAGCAACCAACACAGATTTCTTATCTGCCCAATCCGCCGCTACAAGTGTATCCCATTTAACATCGATGCCCGCTTCCTTGGCAGAATCTGTTAGAAAACCTTTGTGATAATCTTCTCCCCAGTCAGACCAACGAACAGTTGTGATTTTATAAGAATCTTCTCCAGACTTATCGTCCTTATTCGCATTATTGGAATTTGCACATGCTGTTAAGCCAGCAAGTGTAACTGTTCCTAAGAACAAATATGTAAATGATTTATTTTTCATGTTTTTCTCCTATTCTTTCAAGGCGCCAATCATTACGCCTTGATTAAAATATTTTTGAACAAAGGGATATAGCAACATAATCGGAGCGGTTGAAATAACAATTGCTGCATATTTCATCATATCGGCTTTGATACGAAGATCTGATGCCACTTCTCCTGTTGCTTGCGATTGTAACATTTGATTACTAATTAGTAAACGTCGTAAAATTAATTGCAACGGTTGTAAATTTTCATTCGTTAAATAAATTAAAGCATTAAACCACGAATTCCAAATACCAACTGCAGTCCAAAGTCCAATAACTGCTATAATAGCTTTTGATAAAGGAACAACTATCTTAATAAAATAACGAATTGTACCACAGCCATCAATTTGCGCAGCCTCCCACATCCCGTCTGGAATGCTATTATTAAAGAAAGTTCTAGCAACAATAATATTGTATGATGAAACCGCAAAAGGTATTACCATTACCCAAAATGTATCAATTAGGCCTACATTCTTTACTGTTAAGTAGGTAGGAATCAAGCCACCTGATACGAACATAGGAATGATGTAGAGAATACTCATCCACCTTCTACCAACTAATTCTTTTCTAGATAAAGCATAACCAGCTGGAATATTGACTACTAAAGCAACTAAGGTACCAACAACAGTATATAAAATTGTATTTAGATAGCTACGTAAAAATAAAGGTTGTTGAATAAGACGTAAATATCCATCTAATTTCCATTCTCTTGGAATAAACCATACCTTCCCATTTGCAACATCTGAAGGATTACTAAAAGATGCAATCACTACAAACCATAACGGATAAACAATTAACAGGATAAGGAAAATTGCCAAACCATAAGTAACTATGTCAAATAATAATTCAGAGTTTGTTTTTCTTGATTTATGAAACCATCTCACCTTAAGCACTCCTTCCTTTAAAAAAGACCCGTTCTAGTATATCGTTTTGAGAACCAGTTGACAGATAGCAAAATTATTAGATTGACTACCGTATTAAATAACCCTATAGCGGTCGAATAACTATACTGGAAGTTCACCATACCAACTTTATAAACATAGGTCGAAATTATCTCACTTCCTGCTAAATTAAGAGGATTCTGTAATAGTAACACTTTCTCAAATCCTACACTCAACAAACTACCCGCTCTTAATATTAATAGAATCATAGCAGTCGGCAGAAGTAATGGTAATTCTATATGCCGAATTTTTTGTAATCTAGAGGCACCATCCATAGTTGCAGCCTCATAATATGTAGGATCAATTGCAGAAAGAGCTGCTAGATAAATAATACTATCCCAACCAATATGTTGCCATACATCGCTCCAAACATAAACACCTGCAAAATTACTAGGTTTTGATAAAAAATCTGGAATAGTGATTCCAACAGACTTAAATACATTCGCTAACAAGCCACTAGTAGGAGATAAAAATAAGATAATCATCCCACACATAACCATTGTAGAGATAAAATGAGGTAAGTAAGTTGTCACTTGAAATATTTTTCTAAATTTCCCAACTCTTAACTGATTGCTAATTATAGCTAGTATAATAGGTAAGGGAAATCCTACTACAATACTATAAAGTGAAATTTTCAATGTATTGAACATAGTTGTCCCGAATTGGAATGATGAGAAAAATTGAGTAAAGTACTTAAATCCTACCCACTGACTAGCAAAAATACCATTGGCTGGTGAATAGTCTTTAAATGCAATAATTAGTCCCAACATGGGAATATAGGAAAATAAAATTAATAGCAATATTGAAGGAAAAAGTAATATATATAACGGAATACTATGCTTTAATTTTATTTTATGAAGCTGAGATGCTACTTTCATTTTTTTCCTCCTATCTGATTTTCTACGATTATTTTACACCATATAGGATTCCCTTAATATAACTTTTTGGACTAGGTTTATCAATTTTTCAGTTTATCATTTCTGAGAACTATTACTTTTCCGACATCTTGATAAAACATATCTGTTTTGTACATGATATCGTATTTTCAAAGTGATATAATTTAAATACGAGGCTAGTATATGAAATTAAATCGCGAGTTATCAAAAAAACATTCTATTCATTTTTTCTTTAAACTCCTACTTGTGCTACTATTGATAAATATTTTAATCAATATTGCTATGAGTAACATAACCAGAAATTTTATTAAAAACCAAAATATAGTACACCTACGTAGTTCAATTGAAATTTATGCTGATTCTGTTAATGAGAAATTACATTCTGTAGAACGCTTTATGTACTCAACAATAACGCATAATGAATCTTTAGAGAAATTAAATCATGTACAAACGTTTCTTGAGTATCAAGAAAATCTTAAAAAAGTTCAAACTAGCTTTACAGAGTTTGAGTATCAAAATGAAACCCATATGACATTCTTATTGGAAACAGATGCTACTAAACATTTTATCAATGTTTCTAATCTTTATATTCCATATGAAGATTATTTACTGTTAAAAACATATCTAAAATCACTAAATAGCGATATAAGTGACCGTAAATGGAAAAATATAACTATTAAAGATAGCGAATACTTAGTTAAATCCGTTCATTACGAAGGAAAAATAATTTATGCAGTCATATCCTCAGAAGATATCCTAAAACCTCTCAATAAACTTAATATTGGTAATAATGGTAAACTCTCCCTAAAAGAGCCTAACAATATACCGTCCTCTAATTACCTAATTCATGCCCAAAATGAAAAAACGCATTTACCTTTCGATATTTATGTTTTAGTCGATTATGCCGAAGTCTTTAGAAATATCACACTCTTAGAAGTATTTTTATCAGCTGTTCCTATCATTATCACAATTTTATCAATCATAATTATCCTGTATATTCGTCAGTGGATGATTAAACCTATAACAAGACTCACTGAACGACTCTCTCAACTTGGGGATTCCATCCCCCCTTCTGAATTTTTTATATCTGAAGGTATACTAGAAATTGATAAGGCAAATGATAAACTTAATAAAGTAATATTTGACATGCAAGAATTAAAAATCCGAGAATACCATTCACAACTAGAACTTAAAAAGATTGAACTTAATTATCTAAAGAACCAAATCCGTCCGCATTTCTACTTAAATATGTTATCAATGATTCATAGTATGCTTCAAACCAAAAACTACAAGGAAATTGAAGAGTTAACTATCCTAACTTCAAATTATCTCCGTCATTTATTTATGGCTAATCAAGATTTTTCAGAACTTAAAGATGAAGTTCAGCATATTAAAGATTATTTAGAAATACAACGAATTCGATATGGAAATAGTATCAACTTTTCACTAGACTATAATTCTAATCTACAAAATACTCTTGTTCCATCGTTACTTTTACAAACATTTATTGAAAACACAATAAAACATGGTTTTTCATTTCAGGATTTATTTACAATTTTGCTATCAATAAAAAAAGTAAAAACTGAGAACTCAGATTATATTCAGATTTGTATCGAAGATAATGGTCCAGGTTTCTCTGAAGAAATTTTATCAAAACTAAATCAGAAACAGTCTCTAATAACAGAAGATGGACATCATATCGGGATAACAAATACCATCGAACGTTTAAATCTTCTCTATCCCAACGACTACACTATTACATTTGAAAATAATAAAGAAGGTGGAGCTAAAATTCTTTTACTCATTCCATACAAGATTATAGACGGAGGTTATAATGAACATCTTATTAGTTGATGACGATCGTTTTATCATTGAGGCTTTACGAGAGAAAATAAATTGGGATAAACTACACATTGACATTGTTTATGTTGCCTATAGCCTCACTCAAGCTCAAAATATTATTAGAGAGCATCCTATTAATCTCATGATAAGCGATATAGAAATGCCTCAAGGCAGCGGCCTCGAACTCTTATCTTGGATTAGAAATGAAAAATATGATATAAAAACAATTTTTTTAACCAATTACGCCGACTTCAACTATGCTCAAAAAGCAATTGAATTGCAAAGCTTCGAATACTATCTAAAACCCATTAACTTTGAAAAATTAGAATTTATTATTCAAAAAGCAATCGGTAAAATCGAGAATCATAACTTAACCGGAAAAAATGATGCACTTTTACAAATAGAGGATAATTTCTGGTATGATTACCTTAGAAAACCTCAAATTTCTCGCATTGATGAACTAGAAAACATAGCAAGCAAACAAGATTTTATTCTTAAAAAACACCAATATTTTTTTCTTGCAGTTTTAACAATCGATCTTAATGAAGAAGATTATTCTGCAGAAACTCCATCATGGACTTCTCAACTAAAAAGAGAACTTCAGAGAATTTCACAACCATCTTATAAGTTGATAAGTTTGTTTAAGATGGAAAGTCAGGTTGATCAATATGTTTGTCTCTTTAGAGTAGATTCATCCAAACGTAGTGACAAATTGGCATATGAAATTCATTCTCAAATTTCTAATAATTTTAGTAAATACTCAAATATTATATATAAGAGTTGCCATAAAATATCCGATATTTTATTTCATACTAAAGAACTCTACACTTATAATGAACAGTATGTCTCTTATTGGAATACTATTATATGTCTTCCACATAGTTTCCCAACTTCTTTTAAAACAGAAACTCTTTCAATTACTTTTTTAGATACCTTGAGTGAATACGAATTAAGAGAAAAAATTAATTCACTTGCTAATAATTCTCAAATTCCTACTTTCACACTACAACAAATTTTACTAGATTGGACTCAACAAATAGGAATATATCTAGATCAAAATGGAATCTCGGCCCATAAATTATTTCAAAACAGCACTCATGATTTCCTATTCCAACGACGGTTCCATTCAATTGAATCATTTCAGGATTACTTTGATTATTACTGGTCACATGCTAAGAAATTTGCAACAAATATTGAAAATCAGAAAAATAGTATTCAACGTATCGTAGAATACATAGATCATCACTACTATGAAGATATAAATCGTTCTATATTAGCAGATATGGCTTATCTCAGCGCAGATCATTTGGCTAGAATTTTTAAAAAAGAAACAGGAGAAACTCTTGTTAAATATATAACGGATAAGCGCATTAATGCTGCTAAATCTCTCCTATCTCAAACAAATATCTCGATATCACAAGTATCTAGTCAAGTAGGGTATGATAACTATTCTTACTTCACCAAAATTTTTAAACAAAGAACTGGACTTTCTCCTGGAGATTACCGTAAAACATATCAAAATAAAATGTAAGCAATCTAAATCATTGAAATGATAAGTAAAATTCAAGATCTGTAGTAATTTTTGAAATTCTACAGTTTTTCCAAAGAGTCTGGGACAAAAAGATTTTGATTTTAGGAATTCTTTATTATAAATTTTAAAAATTGATAGATTAGACAAAAAAGCGAACAATACAGAATTCTGAGTGTCAGATAACTCGTTTTGTGGCTCTATAATATTTGTGGTGGGTAAATCCCCTATGGATCTTATGGAGCCTATTTTGTTGTAGAAAAAAGTCCCATAAGATCTATAATGAAAAGCGACCAAACCATCATTAGAAAGAATCATATGGAACAATTACATTTTATCACAAAACTACTTGATATTAAAGACCCTAATATCCAGATTCTAGATATCATCAATAAGGATACTCACAAGGAAATCATCGCTAAACTGGATTATGAGGCCCCATCTTGTCCTGATTGCGGAAATCAAATGAAGAAATATGACTTCCAAAAACCTTCTAAAGTTCCTTACCTTGAAACGACTGGTATGCCTACTAGAATTCTCCTTAGAAAACGCCGTTTCAAGTGCTATCAGTGCTCGAAAATGATGGTCGCCGAAACATCTCTCGTCAAGAAAAATCACCAAATTCCCCGTATCATCAACCAAAAGATTGCTCAAAAGCTGATTGAAAAGACTTCTATGACCGATATTGCCCATCAGCTGGCCATTTCAACTTCAACTGTTATCCTAAAGCTCAATGACTTTCACTTTAAACATGATTTTAACCGACTTCCTGAGATTATGCCCTGGGACGTTGAAACAGTCAGGGGAGTGACTGTTTCAATCGGGAGATGAAGATGAGTTTTATTGCGCAAAATTTTGACAAGCTCAATATCACCACTGTTCTTGAAGGAAGAACACAAGCTGTCATCCGAAATCACTTTCTTCGCTACGATAGAGCTGTTCGTTGTCAGGTGAAAATCATTACGATGGATATGTTTAGTCCCTACTATGACTTAGCTAAACAGCTTTTTCCCAATGCAAAAATTGTACTGGATCGCTTTCACATTGTACAACATCTTAGCCGTGCTATGAGCCGTGTGCGGTTCCAAATCATGAATCAGTTTGATCGGAAATCGCATGAATACAAGACCATCAAACGTTACTGGAAGCTCATTCAACAAGATAGCCGTAAACTCAGCGATAAGCGATTTTATCGACCTACTTTTCGTATGCACTTAACCAATAAAGAGTTTCTAGGCAAGCTTTTGAGCTATTCAGAAGACTTGAAACACCATTATAAGCTCTACCAGCTCTTGCTTTTTCACTTTCAGAATAAGGAACCTGACAAACTCTTCGGACTCATTGAGGACAATCTAAAGCAGGTTCATCCTCTTTTTCAGACTGTCTTTAAAACCTTCCTCAAGGACAAAGAGAAAATCGTCAACGCCCTCCAATTACCCTATTCCAACGCAAAATTGGAAGCGACTAATAATCTCATCAAACTCATCAAACGAAATGCCTTTGGATTTCGGAACTTTGAAAACTTCAAAAAAAGGATTTTTATCGCTCTGAACATCAAAAAAGAAAGGACGAAAATTGTCCTTTCTAGAATTTAGCTGACTTCAACCCACTACAGTTGACAAAGAGCCGATAAAAAAAGACATCCAAGAGAAAATTCTTGAATGTCTGTAAAGATTGATAGCATCGTATTGATTAAGGTTTCGAGTGCAGTGGTTGCCATCCAATCAACCATCGCTTCGCTTGTTTTCTTGGGGTAACTGTGCATAGCATATCTCTATGCGACTAAAATCGCTAGAGCTATCCTAATTGCGCACCGCCAGTTCTCATAGAAAAAAACACCTTGCAAGATGCAAAGTGTTTTCGTTTGTACTCTGCTATCCAGCAACGAATTAACGTTTAGAGAACTGGCTAGCTTTACGAGCCTTTTTCAAGCCTGGTTTGAACAGTCTTGGTTTTAGGACATCTCAAAATCGCTTAATAGCAACCTTTAGAGGAGTTTCTTCCGATTTTGATTTCAAGAAATAAGAATAGATGTATCTAAAATAGGGAAATTTCTTAACGCAAAACTTTCAATCCTATCCTCTTCCTTCTTATCCTAATAAAGTTTGTAATATTGGAATAACAACGATAAATAGAACCGTACTTAGAGTCACTACATTCGTAGAGAATTCCACATCTCCTTTTCCTTGATTAGCAAGGATTGGAAGAACAGCTAGAGCTGGCGTAGCGGACTGAATCATAAAGGTCTTAAATTCTACTGTCTCCATATTTGGTGCAAAGAACTTCAATACAAGAAGCATGATTAGAGGAGCTAGGATAAAGCGTCCAACTAAAGTGACAATTGTATCTTTATCAAAAGTAATCGTATTCAAGCCTGCCTTTGCAAGAACGATACCAATATAAATCAGAGATAGGGGAGTAACGATATTTCCAACATAGGTTAAGGTATTCGTTGCGAAATCTGGAATAGAGATTCGAAGAATCAAAAATAGCAGAGCCACAAGAAAACCTACAAGCGGAGCTGGTAGCAATTTCTTCCAGTCAAATTTACTTGTCTCCTTGCTTTGACCCGATTTACTGTCACTCGTCATCAAATACACGCCCAATGTCCAGGTGGAAATCGTATTGGTGATATAGTAAATTAAGAAATAAGGCAGAGCCTGATCCCCAAAAAGAGCAACGTTTAAAGGTAAACCAATAAAAATAGTATTGGCATTCACAAAGGTATTAATCATGGTCCCTCGCCGTCCTGGACGGACCTTGAAAAGTATAACTGCAATATAAGCTACGATATAGCCCAAGATAAAGGCCACAAATGTATAAAGGAGACCTCCAGAAAGACTGATTAGCTTATCTAGTGTTAGGTATTTCATCACCGACACAAAGATTGATGCTGGCAAGGCTACATTCATGATCAAACGAGATAGGTTAGGTCCAAAGGCATCTCCAAACCATCCCTTCACCTGAAGAATATACCCCAAAACAATAATAGCGATAATCGGAATGATACTCGTAATCGAGGTTAAAAAGAGTGACATAGGTATCCTTTCTAAATTTCTTAAGTCCACAGCCCATATAAATCTGTCGCTAGCGAAGGATAGCAACAGGAATGAATTATTTATACTCTGGATACCACTTCAAATCACGAACGGCTTTGGCCATATCTGTTTCCTTAGCGCGTGCAAGACCTTGCTCTTGCGCTTTTTTAGCGACTGCTTCCGCTACTTTAATAGAAACATCTGCTACATACTTGAACGGCGGCAAAACAGGAGCTCCTTGTTGGCCTGGATTGACAATACCACTCAATGAATGAGCCGCTGCTCCAATCATTTCATCAGTTAAAAGACTTGCTTCAGAAGCCAGCATACCTAAACCAAGACCTGGGTAAATCAAGGCATTATTGGCTTGACCAATCACATAGTCGACACCTTTATAAGAAACCGTATCAGCAGGAATTCCTGTTGCGACAAAAGCTTTGCCATCTGACCATTCAATCAAATCTTTGGCACTAGCTTCAGCTAGTTTGGTTGGATTTGACAAAGGGAAGATCATCGGACGCTCTGTATTTTCGCACATAGCCTCTACTATTTCTTTCGTGAAGGTATTAGGCTGAGTCGAAGTTCCTACAAGAATGGTTGGCTTCACAGTCTTCACTACTTCAAGCAGGTCAGTCAACTTGTCTGCGTTACTAAAGTCAGCACGTTTCTTAGCAAATGGTTTTTGCTCTGGTGTCAAGTCATCCATATCATCAAAGAGAAGACCTTGTTTATCAACCATAAAGAAACGTTTATAGGCTTCTTCTTCAGAAAGTCCTTCACTAACCATTTCACGAAGAACACGAGAAGCAATCCCTGCACCAGCTGTTCCCCCGCCATAGCAGAGATAAATTTGATCTGTTAATTTTTCACCACTAATATCCAGTGAACCAAAGATACCACCCAAGGTAACGATTCCTGTGCCTTGAATATCATCATTAAAAGTTGGGATTTGTTTCCGGTATTTTTCAAGAATATTGGCAGCATTCAAGCGGCCGAAGTCTTCCCAGTGAAGGTAGAGTTTAGGAAAGAGACGTTCTGCTGTTTGAACAAATTGGTCAATAAAGTCGTAGTAACGATCTCCGCGAACCCGTTCGTGACGATTCCCTAAGTAATTAGGATTGTTACGAAGTTCTTCACGGTTAGTTCCTGCATCAATGACTAAAGGAAGGACCATAGAAGGATCGATTCCAGCAGCACCCGTGTAGACCATCAATTTCCCAACAGAAATATCGACACCATTTGTTCCCCAGTCACCGATTCCAAGGATTCCTTCTGCATCTGTTACAACAATGAGACGAATCTCGCGATCACCAGCAGCATTTTTCAAAGTGGCTTCAATATTTTCAGGATGATTGATATCAAGATATCCCGCATATTGGGGATCTACAAAGAGGTCACTATAGCCTTCAATAGTATCTGCAATGGTTGGATCGTATACAATTGGATTGAATTCCTCCAAATGTTGAGAAAAGAGGTAATAGAAAAGAGTCCGGTTGGTATTAAAAATTTCCATTAGGAAAAGACGCTTTTCCAAATCATTGGTTTTTGTTTGCATCTGTGCATAAGTTTGCGCCGCTTGTTCTTCAATCGTTTGAACATAAGGTGGCAATAAACCAATAAGACCTAGTTCCTTCCGCTCCTCTAAGGTAAAGGCAGTTCCTTTATTGAGGAAAGGGTTGTTTAAAATATCATGTGCAGTCATAGTGCAACCTCCTTTTTACTTATATTATACCACTTAAAACGAATTGTTTGTTAAACTATGTTGTTTAAAGGATACAATTATATACGCATATGTTATAATGAGTCTACGAGAACAATTTTCTAATAAGGTCTTTTATACTTAGAACACCATTATTAATGACACTTTAAGTTGTTATATTTTATAAAGTTCTGGACTCATAAAACTCTCAATGATCACTCTTTACTAAAAGTTTCGAGCAAAAGAAACTAATCATACAAATTGGCAATCCGAATTAAAATAAATATTATATAAGTTTGTTATACAATACTTTGTATTTTTTAAGGTGTTTTTTTGTCATGCAAAACTTGTATTCTATTTATATGACGAATAAAAACTATTTACAACAATATATTTCCCAAAAAGTGAAATATTTTCGAACACAGAAAAAAATGAGCCAGGAAGAACTTTCGGAACAAGCAGGACTTGGGCTTAAGTATATCAATCAACTTGAAAACCAAAATGTGAATCTGACCATTCACAGTCTTGAAAAAGTGATTGTCGCCCTAGAGATGACCCCAGAGGAATTTTTCAATTTTGATAGCCTTGAATCAACCTCTGATAAGACTGACAATCTTTCAATCAAAAGAATCAACATGAAGATTAAACAGCTCCCTATTGATAAACGAGAAAAGATGTTGGTCATTTTTGAAAGTATCTTAGATAACCTTTGATATCCCTGACTCACTTACATTTTAACCGGTGAATACTCGTATAGTCAAATTGTAGGATACGGATAAAAAGTATTTATCTGGTGATTTCCACTTATTTTCCTTCTCCAACTAATGAAAGTGAGCCCATATGAATTTAAAAGATCTACAATATTTTTATGACCTCTGCCAGCTTCAATCCTATACGGAAGTAGCAAAACAACACAAAGTCAGCCAACCATCTATTTCTTATGCCATCAAGCGCTTAGAGGAATCTTTTAATTGCAAATTGATTCACCATGATCCTTCACATCGCTCCTTTAAACTAACTAATCAAGGACAAATCCTTCTGAAGCATACTGAACTGATTTTACCTGAGGTCATTTCTACTCGCAAAGAAATCAATCGCTCTTTGGCGCATTGCTCTACTGTAGGATTCCCTCCTATTATCATTCAGTATCTCTTTGCTGCCTTAAACGAAAAAGATAAATTCGATTTTTTAAAAAAAGTACGCCCTATCCGCGGTGGCTCCGTAGAGTTATTAAATCTTCTCCTCAAGGGAGACCTTGATGCAAGCCTACTCGGCTTGATTGAACCACTCAATCATCCTTCAATAGAGACACATGAACTCTTTCATAAAGAACTGTATGTCGTTTTATCTAAGAACCATCCTCTTGCTACTGCTCCTTCCCTCGCTTTTGAAGATTTAGTAGATCAATCCTTTATACTTTTAGACGAACACTTTGTTCACCTGAAAGCTTTTGAACTACTTAATCAAAAGCATCAAAACAAGGCAGAAATATTCTTTAAGAGTGACGACATTGTCATCATTAAAGAACTTTTAAAGAAAGGGATTGGCGTTAGTTTACTGGCTGATATCGCACTTTCTGATGAAGATGATGATTTAATAAAAATCCCTCTAATACCGGAGGACCAGATAACATTTACAGTTTATTACGCTTATCTCAAATCAGCTACACTGTCATCAGAAGTAGAAGCCTTATTTAATCTCATTAAATCATATGAATAGAAAAAAACTCTAACTATCAACTACCTGATAGCTAGAGTTTTTTACATTATAGGTATTAGACTAAAGTACGAAGAAATAGGATATGATCGCCGAACCTTTTCATTTACCTGATACCATTCAACGAGATTCCCAATTATAAATCTACAAAGTGTCGATAAAAAAGAACACCCAAAAAGGTGCTCTTTGTAAGTATAGTAATTCTTTCGAATTAACGTTTACTAAATTGTGAAGCTTTACGAGCTTTCTTAAGACCTGGTTTCTTACGCTCAACTTTACGTGAGTCACGTGTAAGAAGTCCTGTGCGTTTCAATGAATCGCGGAAGTCTGGGTCTACTTGAAGAAGGGCACGAGCGATACCGTGACGGATAGCTCCTGATTGACCAGCGTATCCACCACCTACAACGTTAACGAAAACGTCGTATGAACCTACAGTTGAAGTAACTGCGAATGGTTGGTTGATAACGAGACGAAGGTCAGCGTGTGGGATGTACTCTTCAACATCTTTTTTGTTAACAGTGATTTTACCAGTTCCTGGAACAAGGCGAACGCGTGCAACAGCGTTTTTACGACGTCCAGTACCTGCATATTGTGCTTGTGACATACTTTATTGTTCCTTTCCTTAGATAAGTCCTGAAATATCAAGAACTTCTGGTTGTTGTGCAGCGTGAGTGTGCTCAGCTCCAACGAATACTTTCAATTTCATACCTTGAGCGCGGCCAAGAGTATTGTGTGGAAGCATACCTTTAACTGATTTTTCGATCAAACGTACTGCATTTTTAGAACGAAGTTCACCAGCAGAGATTTGTTTCAATCCACCTGGGTGGTTTGAGTGAGTGTAGTAAATCTTATCAGTTGCTTTTTTACCAGTCAATTTAACTTTTTCAGCATTGATAACGATTACGAAGTCACCTGTATCAGTGTGTGGTGTGAATGTTGGTTTGTTTTTTCCACGAAGTACGCTAGCAACAACTGCTGAAAGGCGTCCAAGAGGTACATCAGTTGCGTCAACAACGTACCATTTGCGTTCTACTTGGCCTGGTTTAGCCATGAATGTAGTTTTGTTCATGATTTCTCCTATATGAATATCGTTTTTGTTTACAGGGCGGATGTTCCGGTCCGCGGGGTATTTGAAAGGTTCCGGGGCCTTACAAATGGGGTAAACAATACCGTCTACTATCATACCAAATTTTACTACTAAAAGTCAATAGATATGAAAAATATTTTTACCGATTTCGCTGTTTAACATCTAGAAAAACCTCGCTTTTGCGAGGCTCTCCTATTTGTAAGCTAAGGCACGTTTAAAGGTTTTCCATATTCCCAAATCATCTGTTTGAAGGACTAGGCTGGCATACATACGTCCGATAAAGACTGTTGCAGTGACTGCAAAAGCAACCGTTATGGCAAGAGAAATCCAAGCTTCCAGACCACTTGCATACCCATTTATAGCTCTAAATGGCATAAAGAAGGTCGAAATGAAAGGAATGTAGGAACCAATTTTCAGAACTAAATTGTCTCCTGCAGCACCTAGAGAAGTTACACCGACAAATCCTGCTATAATCAAGATCATCAACGGCGACAAGGCCTTTCCTGAATCCTCAGGGCGAGAAACCATGGATCCTAGGAAGGCTGCCAAAACAACATACATAAAGAGACTAACCAAGACAAACAATAAGGTATTGAGCGAGAAGGCCTCTCCTAGATGATTTAAAATCCCAGATTGTGCCAAGATAGGGATATCTTTAAAGAGCAGAATGGCAGCCAGTCCACCCACGACGTAAATCCCAATATGGGTCAAAATCACAAGAAGCAGAGCCAGCATGCGAGCGTAGAAATAATGACTAGCTCTGATACTAGAAAAGACCACTTCCATGATTTTGGTTCCTTTCTCGCTGGCTACTTCCTGAGCAGTGACGCTAGCATAAGTAATCAAAATCATATAAAGGAAGAAACCGAGCCCTGCGGCCGCAATGGTTTGAACAATTTTTTTATTTTCCTTGGATTCATCAATCTTCTCAGTAAAGTCAACAGTTTGACTCAAGCGTTTTTCCTGTTCTTGAGACAAATTGGCTGCCGAACGATTGAGTTGGTATTGCAGTTCATTTAGCTTATTGGTTACTGCTAGTTTGATGCCACTTTCAAGAGAAGTTTCACCATGATAGACGGCCTTGATGACGCTGTCCTTTTGATCAATGGTTAGGTAACCCTTGATTTTCTCATCCTTGATAGCAGCTTGGGCACTGGCTTCATCCTTATAATCAAAGTTGATACCATTAGTACCCTTGAGCCCTTCTTCCACAGATGGCACTGTTGTTACTACTGCTATCTTGCTATTCTTGGCCATAGAAGAATTTTGGAGATAGCCAATTCCTACAGATAAGGCTAAAAAGAGGAACGGCGAAATCACCATAAAGAAGAAACTCCACGACTTGACATGTCGAAGGTAGGTTTCCTTCATTACAATCCACATATTTCTCATACTTCCACCCCTGATTCTAGTTTAAAGATTTCATCGATTGTTGGAGCTTGTTGGTCAAAGGTCGCGATGTATTGACCTTGAGTGAGGATTGGGAAGAGTTCTCTTCCAGCGCTCTCATCATCTAGGATCAATTTCCAACTACCTTGCTTGGTTAAGCTCACCTGTTTGACATGAGGAAGTTTTTCCAGTTCTTCCTTGCTTCGTTCACTTGAAACAAAAAGACGTGTTTTCCCGTATTGATTGCGAACATCCTGAACTGGTCCATGCAAGACCACACGCCCATCACGAATCATCAGGATATCATCGCAAAGTTCCTCAACATTGGTCATGACATGGTCAGAAAAGATAATGGTCGCACCGCGCTCTTTCTCTTTCAAGATGACCTGTTTGAGCAACTCGGTATTGACTGGATCCAGACCACTAAAGGGCTCATCCAAGATAATCAAGTCTGGTTCATGGATTAGGGTGATAATCAACTGAATTTTCTGCTGATTCCCTTTGGAAAGACTCTTGATTTTATCAGTCAATTTCCCCTTCACTTCCAATTTTTCCATCCATTGAGGGAGTTTTTCCTTGACCTCCTTAGCATCCATGCCCTTTAGAGTAGCCAAGTAGCGAACTTGCTCAAGGACTGTCAACTTGGGCATGAGACTGCGTTCCTCAGGCAGATAACCAATCCGAGCGTAGGTTTCCTGACGAATCTCCTGCCCATCCAGACTGATTTCTCCTTGATAGTCCAAAAATTTCAACATACTGTGGAAAATCGTTGTTTTCCCAGCACCATTTTTCCCGACCAGTCCCAAAATTCGTCCTGGACTTGCCTGAAAATCGACACCAAACAAGACTTGCTTGGAACCGAAACTTTTCTCTAGATTTCTTACTTCTAGCATTTTCCACCTCCGAAATATGTTGCACTTATTATACTCCTTTTTGATAGCCTTTACAAGGATTTATGTACATTTTTATCTTGTTCATCCTTCCTTAAAAACTAAACTCTCTAAAGTTTTTGAGTACCCAAGTGATAGAACAATTATAGCCCATTAAAGTGCATACAGGTGCTCTTACTCCTCAATTGTCCATTTTTGATCCTGAACTGTCATTTTGAAAAGCAAAAATCCACCCCGAAGGATGGATTGATGAGTTAACGTACTTCTGCATTCACTTTTTCTTCGAGTGATGCTTGGATTTTTTCCATGCAGCGTGCGACTTCCTCGTCCGTCAAGCTATCTTCTGGATTTTGGAAGGTCAAGCTATAAGCCATTGACTTCATACCAAGTCCTAATTTTTCACCTGAGAAGACGTCAAAGAGTTTGATATCTGTCAAACGTTTCACGCCGGCAGCTTGGATAGCATCTACAACTTCTTGGTGAGTGACTTCTGCCTTGAGAAGTAGAGCAATATCACGACTAACAGCTGGGAATTTGGTAATTTCCACAAATGGAGCAGCAGGTTGAAGCGCAGCTTCGATGGCTGAAAGGTTGAGCTCAGCTACATACGTTTCTGGAATATCATAGGCCTTGGCAGTGACTGGATGCACTTGGCCAAGGAAACCAAGAACTTGGTCACCGAGCGAAATCACGGCTGTACGTCCTGGATGGAGGCTTGCCATCTCTGCTGTTGCTGTATAAGTCACTTCAAGCCCCAAGCGAGCAAAAAGCGCTTCAAGGATTCCCTTAGCATAGAAGAAATCAACTGGAACCGCTGCTGTTTGGAAGTCTTTTTCTGCAACCAAGCCTGTCAAGGCAAAGGCAAAGCTGTTGATCTCGTTTGGTAGGTCTTCTTTTGGATTTCCTGTTTGTTCAAAGACTTTTCCAATCTCGTAAAGAGCCAAGTTTTTGTTCTTACGAGCTACGTTGTAGGCAACTGTATCAAGGATACCAGAAATCATATTTTGACGGAGAACGGAGCGATCCACTGTCATTGGCCACATGAGTTCTGTCAGCTTGCTTGGTTGAGTCGTAAACTCAACTGCTTTCTCAGGAGTAGTCAGAGCGTAGGTGATGATTTCAGTCAGTCCTGCTCCTTCAGCGATAGTACGAACTTGACGGCGAAGTTTTTGTGTCGCAGTCAATTCACCTGCTGTACCATCGTCTTTTGGAAGACTGGTTGGCAAGCGGTCATATCCATAGATACGAGCGATTTCTTCAAAGAGGTCTGCTTCGATAGTGATATCCCAACGACGACGGGGTACGCTGACTGTAAAGCTTTCTGCATTGCCAGAAAGGTCAAATCCAAGTCGACGGAAGACATCTTCCACATCAGCGTATGAAAGCTCTGTTCCAAGAACGCGGTTAACGTCTGCAAGAGTAGAAGAAACTTCTACATCAGAGGTATCAAGCCCACCTGCTGAAACGATACCTTTACGCACCGTCGCATCTGCAAGCTCAGCAATCATGCTAGCTGCAGCATCAAGGGCTTCATTGACTGTTGCCACATTGATCCCTTTTTCAAAGCGAGAAGACGACTCAGAACGAAGATTCAAGCGACCGCTGGTCTTACGGATAGATTTGCCATTGAAAACAGCAGCTTCAAGGACAACACGACTAGATTTTTCAGAGATTTCTGTTGCTTGACCACCCATGACACCCGCAAGGGCGACTGGCTTGTCAGCAACAGTGATGACTAAGTCATTTGCTTCCAACTCGCGTTCTTCACCGTCCAAGGTCACCAATTTTTCACCAGCACGCGCTTCACGTACACGGATGTCATTGCCTTCAAAGGTATCCAAGTCAAAGGCATGCATTGGTTGACCAAAGTAGAGCAGGATGTAGTTGGTTACGTCTACGACATTATTAATTGGACGAATCCCTTCGTTCATAAGAAGGTTTTGCAACCATTGTGGACTTGGTGCAATAGTCACATTGTCCAAGATACGAGCGGCATAGTAAGGTGCCTTGTCTGTGTCAATGTTGACAGAAAGAGCATCTGCTGCAGCTTCATTTGTTTCTGCAAGAGGAAACTCTTTAAAGCTAACTGCCTTATCATAGATGGCTGCAACCTCGTGCGCTACTCCACGCATAGAAAGAGCGTCCGCACGGTTTGGCGTGATAGAAAGTTCGATGATTTCATCATCCAAGTCTAGGTAAGAGAAGACTTCCTCACCTGGCACTGCATCTTGAGGCAAGATCTGGATACCATCAGCGAATTCCTTTGGTACAACTGAGTCAGAAATTCCCAATTCACCAAGTGAACAGATCATCCCAAGCGACTCCAAGCCACGGATTTTCCCTTTTTTGATTTTGTAGTTGTCAGCGATACGAGCACCTGGAAGAGCCACCATGACCTTGATACCAGCACGCACATTCGGAGCACCACAAACGATTTGGCGGGCCTCTTCTTCACCAACATTAACCTGACAGACATGGAGGTGTGTTTCTGGTACATCTTCGCAAGAAAGCACCTCACCGACGACAATTTTTGAGAGACCAGCAGCAGGTGATTCCACACCTTCGACCTCGATCCCTGTAGTTGACATTTTTTCAGCCAACTCTTGTGATGGTACATCAATGTCCACCAACTCTTTTAACCATTTATAAGATACTAACATAATTCTGATTGTAAGATCCCACCAAGTAAGACCTTTTCAATTCCTTTCTTTTTCTTCGAGTCAGTCGTTTCTTTTTAACTATATGAAATGTGAGCGACTGTTTAGGACTGTGTTTCAGGTTTCAATCTTATTTAAACTGTTCTGAGAAACGGACATCCCCTTGGTAGAAGCCACGGATATCGTTGATTCCGTAACGGAGCATAGCTACACGCTCTTGTCCAAGACCAAAGGCAAAACCAGAGTATACTGTCGCATCAATACCACTCATCTCAAGGACACGTGGGTGAACCATACCGGCACCCATGATTTCGATCCAACCTGTTTTCTTACATACGTTACAGCCTTCTCCACCACACTTGAAGCAGGAAACATCCACCTCAACAGATGGCTCTGTGAATGGGAAATAAGATGGACGCAGACGGATCTGACGCTCTTCCCCAAACATTTTTTGCACAATCAACTGAAGCGTACCTTGCAGGTCCGCCATGGAGATGTTTTTCCCAACAACCAAGCCTTCAATTTGGTGGAATTGGTGACTGTGGGTCGCATCGTCCGTGTCACGACGGAAAACGCGTCCTGGTGAGATCATCTTCAAAGGACCTTTAGAAAAATCATGAGCATCCATAGCACGCGCCTGAACTGGAGACGTGTGAGTACGGAGCAGGATTTCTTCTGTGATATAGAAAGTGTCCTGCATATCACGAGCTGGATGGTCTTTTGGAAGGTTCATACGCTCGAAGTTATAGTAGTCTTGCTCCACTTCAAAACCATCCACGACTTGGTAACCCATCCCGATGAAAATGTCTTCGATTTCTTCACTGGTTTGAGTCAAAACGTGACGGTGACCAGTCGCAACTGGACGACCTGGAAGTGTCACATCGATGCTCTCGCTAGCAAGTTGTGCTTCAACTTTCTTTTCTTCCAAGAGTTTAGCCGTTTCTTCGAAGGCTGCTGTCAAAACATCACGAGCTTCATTGACGTGTTTCCCGATGACTGGGCGCATCTCAGCAGAAACATCTTTCATCCCTTTGAGGATTTCAGTAAGCGATCCTTTTTTACCAAGGACAGAGACACGCAAATCTTGCATCTCTTTTTCATTTTCAGCAGTAATCTGCTTCAAGCTAGCCAGCGTTTCTTCGCGAAGCGCTTTTAATTGTTCTTCAATAGTTGACATAATTCCTCCATCAGTCGCTCGTAGATAAAAAGAAAACCACATGTCAAAAACTCCACTCGGAGCGTTGACACGCGGTACCATCCGTTTCATCTAACAAGTCAGACCTTCATTTCTAAATCCATGCGCAAGTGAATTCACTCAGCTTTCATATAGAGAGCTTGCAGTCATGGCTCTCCTCCCTGATATACTTCCCTTGAGTTACTAGTCTTGCGGATTCCTATTCAATTACTACTTAGTTTATCAGATTTTTACCATTCTTGCAAGACCTATCTCACTTCTGCTTGCCTTTAAATCGCCATTGGAAGCGAAGCTTGTCATAGAAAGGAAATTCGATAAACAAGACTCCCAAACCCACACAGAAACTGGCAAGAACATCTGATGGGTAGTGAACTCCCAGATAGACCCTAGATAGAAGCACACTGACTAGGTAGAAGCCAAGGACGATTTGCACGATTTTTCTCCAAACCGGATCTTTAATCCGTTGACTGAGAATAACAATCAGAGTGCCTACCATCAAAGTTACAGCCAGAGAATGACCACTTGGGAAGGAAAATCCCTTCTCCTCTACCAAGTGTAAGATAGCTGGTCGTGGGCGCTGGTAGATGTTTTTAAAGGTCACGATTAAAAGACCGGCTAAGGCTAGATTGCCCGCCATGAAGTAGCTTTCTATCTTCCACTGCTTACGATAAAAGATAAAGGCAGCGATGGCAACCCAGGTGATAATCACTGGGATATCAATCAAATGCGTAAGGGCACGGAACAGAACTGTCAAATAATCTGGCAAGTCCCCACGAAGGGCAGTCTGAATCGGTTGATCAAAACCGACCAGCGTTTCAGGATAGAACTTAACCATATATCCAAGAAGGACGAAAAGTAAAAGGGCAAAACTGCCCTTCATTAAAAATGTTTGTTTATCTCTCATAATGTTTTAAGGTTGATTTCAAGAGGACGTATAACAACCAGAATGAAACGGCAAAGATTACACCTTCAATCAAGTTAAAAGGTAATACCATGGTCATTAGGTAGTTGGAAAGTCCCAAAATTTTTCCAATATCAAAGTTAGCAAACCGCGCGTACAAAGGAACAGCATAGACATAGTTGAGAATCAACATCGCTGAAGTCAATCCTATAGTTCCCACTAGAGATGCTAGTAGGAAACGAAGGGTGCTACGTTCCTTTTTCCAAATTAAACCAAAAGCGATAACAAAAACTCCCAAGGCTACGATATTCATTGGCAAGCCAATGTAGGTATTCACTCCCTGGCTATTCAGAAGCAACTTCAAGAGTGATCGAAGCAAGAGAATCCCTAGAGCAGCAGGCAAATCCATCACCACCAAGCCCACAAGGACTGGCAAGATACTAAACTCGATCTTGAGGAAGGTCGCCGCTGGCAATAGCGGAAAGTCAAAGTACATCAGCACAAATGAAATGGCTGATAAAATCGCAATGGTCGAAAGTCGACGTGTGTTTGTCATAACAGGTTCCTCCAATTTTCTATAAAATCAGAAGAAGTTGGAAAGGATCCCTCTATCTATTCTCACTTTTTATATCCCAAAAGTTCCCCCTCACTCTATTGAGCAAGCGGTTGCAATTATCTATAAACTCATCAGAACAGACAAAGCTATTCTTTCGTCTTCTCCCATCCAGACTATACTGTCGGTTGTGGAATCGCACCACATCAGCTTGCGCTCGCGGACTTCTTTAAGGGAAAGGAAATAGAGATTTTTCTTTTAAACTAGGCGACAAGCTGTAGGCATAACTTCCAGTTAGGCAAAGCTTGTCAACAAAGTTTTAAAGGAAAAAGTTTTTCCTAATGATACTCAATGAAAATCAAAGAACAAACTAGGAAGCTAGCCACGGGCTGTACTTGGGTACGGCAAGGCGAAGCTGACGTAGTTTGAATTGGATTTTCGAAGAGTATTAAAGTCACCGCCGGTCGGGAATCACACCCAGCCCTGAAGACCCTTTAATCTTAACAAAAAACGCTTGCAAGTGCAAGCATTTTGATTATTTCAATTTATCTGCTTCATAGGTGTGAACGAGTTCCAAACCTGCGAAATTCTGCTGACGAAGCGCTTCATAGACAATCATGCAGACCGTATTGGAAACATTGAGGCTGCGGACGTGTTCATCGTTCATGGGAATGCGGAGTGCTTTCTCAGGATGTTCTCTCATAAAGTCCTCAGGTAAGCCCTTATCTTCACGTCCGAAGAGAAAATAATGGTCTTCGTCAGTCGATAAATCTGCCTCAGAGTACACCTTCTCTGCAAATTTCGAAATCAGATAGACTTGCCCTTTTATCTGAGACATAAAGTCTGCCAAGTTATCATAAAAATGAATCTCTAACTTGTCCCAATAATCCAAACCAGCTCGCTTCATCTTGCGATCATCGATAGGAAAGCCCATAGGCTTGATGATGTGGAGGGGAGAATTGGTCGCAGCGCAAGTACGCGCAATGTTACCAGTATTTTGTGGAATCTGAGGTTCAAATAAAACAATGTGATTTGTCATAATTGGCTTCCTTTTATCATTGCAAAAAAATAGCCACACTGCCCGGAGTCAAGCTCAGCAAACAGCGTGGTTAAGGCATCGTTAACTTACCTCACAACAGGTTTGAAGTAAATCAGCGAAACTACTTTCTTAGTATAACACTTTCAGAATCAATGTCAATAGAAACGACTTGATTTTTTTACTTTTTTTGATGATATTTTCATGTTCGGCCATTCCATTTCCGAAAAGGGATAGTAAAAGAGTAAAATCGCTTCATCCGAGAGATTTTTTTATAGAAGATAAGCAGATTTATCTTCAGAAACTTGAAAAAGGCCTTTCTTCCCTTAAAAATCGGCTTGACAAGTGCATTTTTTGCTAAAAAAGGGTATGATAGTTACATCATGAAAAAGTAGGTTTTTTATATGAAAATTGTCCTTGTTGGTGGAGGAAAAGTCGGTTTTGCCCTCTGTCGTTCACTAGTTGCAGAAAAACATGACGTTGTCCTCATCGAGCAAAATGAAGCTGTACTGAACCATATTGTCAGTCGCTTTGATATCATGGGCCTCCTTGGAAATGGTGCCGACTTTACTATCTTAGAGCAAGCCGGTGTCCAAGAGTGTGATATCTTTATCGCTCTAACTGAATACGATGAAGTGAATATGATTTCAGCGGTACTGGCTAAAAAAATGGGCGCTAAAGAAACCATCGTTCGAGTGCGAAATCCTGAATACTCTAATACCTATTTTAAAGAGAAAAATATTCTTGGATTTTCACTTATCGTTAATCCAGAACTCTTAGCAGCCCGTGCCATCTCAAATATCATCGATTTCCCTAATGCCCTCTCAGTTGAGCGTTTTGCTGGAGGCCGTGTCAGCCTAATGGAGTTTGTTATCAAAGATTCTAGCGGGCTCTGTCAAATGCCAATCTCAGACTTCCGTAAAAAATTTGGCAACATCATTGTCTGTGCTATGGAAAGAGACCATCAACTCATGATTCCAAGTGGTGATGTCACTATCCAGGACAAGGATCGGATTTTTGTTACAGGAAATCGTGTGGATATGATGCTTTTCCACAACTATTTCAAATCACGTGCAGTGAAAAGCTTGCTTATCGTTGGAGCTGGAAAAATCGCTTATTATCTACTTGGCATTTTGAAAGACAGCCGCATCGACACCAAGGTCATCGAGATCAATCCTGAAAGAGCTCGTTTCTTCAGCGAAAAGTTCCCCAATCTCTATATTGTCCAAGGAGATGGAACTGCAAAAGATATTCTGCTTGAAGAAAGTGCTCCCCACTATGATGCAGTCGCAACCTTGACTGGGGTTGATGAGGAAAATATCATCACCTCTATGTTTCTTGACCGTGTTGGCGTCCATAAAAATATCACCAAGGTCAACCGAACAAGCCTTCTAGAGATTATCCACGCGCCTGATTTTTCAAGTATTATCACACCAAAAAGCATCGCAGTGGATACCATTATGCACTTTATCCGTGGTCGAGTAAACGCTCAGTATTCAGACCTTCAAGCCATGCACCATCTAGCAAACGGTCAAATTGAAACCCTGCAATTCCATATCAAGGAAGCTAATAAAATGACTGCCAAGCCACTTTCGCATCTAAAATTAAAAAAAGGTGTTCTCATCGCAGCCATTATCCGAAAAGGAAAAACAATCTTCCCTACTGGAGAGGATATGCTTGAGGTGGGAGACAAGTTACTCGTGACGACCTTATTGCCAAACATCACCAAGATTTATGATTTGATTGAGAGGTAAAAAATGAATAAAAGTATGATTCGTTACCTCCTCTCAAAACTTCTCTTAATTGAGGCTGTTCTCCTTCTAGTACCTGTTGGTGTAGCAACCTATTACCAAGAATCCAGTCAAGTATTTATCGCTCTCTTTTCTACGGTTGGAATTTTAGTCCTTCTCGGTGGTCTAGGCGTTTTACGGAAACCGAAAAATCAACGGATTTATGCCAAGGAAGGGGTCTTAATTGTTGCCCTCTGTTGGATTCTATGGTCTTTCTTTGGTAGCCTCCCTTTTGTCTTTTCAGGACAAATCCCAAGCGTCATCGATGCCTTCTTTGAAATCAGTTCTGGATTTACAACGACTGGTGCTACTATCCTAACAGATGTTTCCGTTCTCACTCGTTCCCTCCTCTTCTGGAGAAGTTTCACCCACTTGATTGGAGGGATGGGGGTGCTTGTTTTCGCACTTGCTATTATGGACAATGCCAAAAATAGTCACTTAGAGGTGATGAAGGCTGAGGTTCCTGGACCTGTCTTTGGCAAGGTCGTATCCAAACTAAAAAACACTGCCCAGATCCTCTATCTGCTTTATCTAGCTCTCTTCTCCCTTTTTGTGGTTATCTACTACCTAGCAGGCATGCCTCTCTATGATAGTTTTGTCATCGCTATGGGAACAGCAGGAACTGGGGGCTTTACCGTCTATAACGACGGAATTGCCCACTACGGTAGCTCACTCATCACCTATCTAGTTAGTATCGGAGTGTTGGTTTTTGGGGTTAACTTCAATCTCTACTACTACCTCATGCTCCGTCGGGTTAAGGCTTTCTTTGGAGATGAAGAACTGCGGGCTTATGTGATTATTGTCCTAGTGTCTACAGGCTTGATTACCCTCAACACCCTCCACCTCTACCAAGGTGTCTCTAAGAGTGTTGAAATGGCCTTCTTCCAGGTTTCCAATATCATCACGACAACAGGTTTTGGTTACGGAGATATTACCAACTGGCCTCTCTTCTCCCAGTTTATCCTCCTCTTCCTCATGGGAATCGGTGGATCAGCTGGCTCAACCGCAGGTGGTCTCAAAGTGATCAGAGGACTCATTCTCTCAAAAATCGCAAAAAATCAGATTTTGTCTATCTTATCCCCTCACCGTGTTTTGACTCTACATGTCAACAAAACTGTGATTGACAAGGATACCCAGCACAAGATTCTTAAATATTTTGCCATCTACGTGATGATTATACTCTCTCTCATCTTTATCGTCAGTCTTGATAGCAATGATTTTCTAGTCGTGACCAGTTCGGTCTTCAGTTGCTTTAACAATATCGGACCTATTCTAGGTACAACCTCTAGTTTTGCCATCTTCAGTCCCATCTCTAAAATCCTGCTCTCATTTGCAATGATTGCAGGCCGCTTAGAGATTTACCCAATTTTGCTACTCTTTATGAAACGCACTTGGTCTAAACGTTAATTATAATACAATTCCCCTTTTACAAGCTAGTAAAAGGGGATTTTTTCTATTAAAAATGAGAAGACCTTTCGGTCCTCTCCTAATCTGTTTATTTTTTAAGAGCTTCCTTGTAACGAGCAAGTTCTGCTTGATTGGCCCAAACATAGTGACCTGGACGAATTTCCACCATAGATGGCTTATCTGTCTCATAGTCATGTTGATCAGGATCGTAAACTTTCAAGACCTTCTTGCGTTCCAAGATTGGATCTGGAATCGGTACAGCAGATAGAAGGGCTTGAGTATATGGGTGGACAGGATTGTTAAACAACTCCTCTGTCTCCGCCACTTCGACGATAACTCCCTTATAGATAACCGCGATACGATCTGAGATAAAGCGAACAACTGACAAGTCATGTGCGATAAAGAGATAGGTCAAGCCCAACTCTTTTTGGAACTTCTTGAGCAAGTTCAAAACTTGCGCACGCACAGATACGTCCAAGGCAGAGATTGGCTCATCTGCAATAACGAAATCAGGCTCCATCACAAGGGCACGGGCAATCCCGATACGCTGACGTTGACCACCAGAAAACTCATGTGGGTAACGGGTCAAGTGTTCTTTCAAAAGCCCAACTTCATGAATCATCTTTTGAACTTTTTCTTTTCGATCTTCTTCATCTTTGAACAAGTGATAGTTGTAAAGACCTTCAGAGATGATATAGTCAACTGTCGCACGCTCATTCAAGCTAGCTGCAGGGTCCTGGAAAATCATCTGGATACGACGAATCAAGTCTGATGATTCCTTGTGAGATTTTTTCCCATTAATTTTCTGCCCATCAAAGATAATCTCTCCTTTACTGGTATTATTTAGACCAATAATGGCACGACCAATCGTTGTTTTCCCACTACCAGACTCACCAACAAGAGAGAAGGTTTCTCCCTTGTTGATAAAGAAGTTGGCGTTTTTAACCGCGACAAACTTCTTACTTCCTTCACCGAAGGAAATTTCTAAATCTTTAATTTCTACTAATTTTTCAGACATTTCCTTCCTCCTAGTCTTCTAGATGAGCAAAGCCCATTTTATCACGAATCTTGCCATGCAAATCTGCAATGACCCCAGGTTTTTCAACTTTAGGAGCATTCTCATGAAGCAACCAAGTCTTAGCCCAGTGAGTATCAGTGACTGAAAACTGAGGTGCTTTCTGTTCAAAGTCAATTTGCATCGCATAATCTGAACGAAGAGCAAAGGCATCACCTTTCAACTCAGTATAAAGAGACGGTGGTGTTCCTGGAATAGAGTACAATTCCCCTTTATCATCAGCAAGCTGAGGCAAGCTAGACAAGAGACTCCAAGTATAGGGATGACGTGGGTCGTAGAATACTTCCTCAACGGTTCCGTATTCTACAATTTCCCCAGCATACATAACCGCTACTTTATCGGCAATACTTGCTACCACACCAAGGTCATGGGTGATAAAGATAATGGTAAAGTGGTACTCGTTTTGCAAAGTTTTAAGCAAATCAATGATTTGCGCTTGAATGGTTACATCAAGAGCCGTTGTTGGCTCGTCACAGATCAAGATATCTGGACGACATGCAAGGGCAATCGCGATAACGATACGTTGACGCATCCCTCCAGAATATTGGAAAGGATACTCGTCAAAACGTTTTTCAGCGTCTGGAATTCCGACCTTGTTCATATAGTCGATTGCCATCTCTTTGGCTTCCTTGGCTGTTTTTCCTTGGTGTTTAACGATAACTTCAGTGATTTGGCTACCGATTGTATTGATTGGGTCCAAACTTGTCATAGGGTCTTGGAAGATGGTCGCAATTTTAGCACCACGAATCTTCTCCCATTCCTTGTTAGAAGTCAAGGCTGTCAAGTCTTGTCCACGATAGTCGATACTTCCTTGGGCAATACGTCCATTGTCTTCTAACATCCCTGTAAAGGTTTTTGTTAATACAGATTTACCAGAACCTGACTCTCCTACCAAGGCAAGAACTTCTCCCTCAATAAGGTCCAGAGAAACTCCTCGGATAGCCGTCAGAACTTTGTCACGAACGTCAAATTCCACGACAATATCACGAGCAGTCAAAATTACATTATTTTCTTTTGTCATGTCTACTCCTATCTATGTGTACGTGGATCACTAGCATCCGCTAGGTTTTGACCAACAACAAAGAGAGATAGAGATACCAAGATCAAGGTTGTCAATGGAATCCAGAACAAGTAAGCGTTGGTCGTAACGTTTTGTGAGTAATCTGAGATCAAGCGTCCCAGACTCGGCACTGTTACAGGCAATCCCAATCCAAAGAAGGAAAGGAAGGCTTCATAAGAGATGAAGCTTGGCAACATCAAGGTCATCGTAGAAACAATAACGGATACCAATTGTGGCATGATATTTTTAACGATGATTTTAAAGGTTGGTGTCCCAAGTGTTTGAGAAGCAAGGTTGTATTCCAAGTCACGGTAACGCATGATTTGGATACGAATCATATAAGCAATCCCAATCCAAGTTGTCACACTCATGGCAAAAATCAGATTCCAGAAACCAGCACCGATTGAGTAAGTCAAGACAATGACAATCAAGAGAGATGGAATGTTTGAAATAATGTTATAAACTTCCATCATGACACGGTCAACAGATTTTGAAATTCCCCAAATTCCACCAACAATGACCCCAATTACAAGGTTGATAAAAGTGGCAATTACAGAGATAAGGATAGAGTTACGCGCACCAAACCAAACCCCATCAAACAAGGATTTACCATTACTATCTGTACCAAACCAATGTTCGGCATTGGGCTTGATAAAACGAGCGCTAAAGTCATTCACCTTACTTACATCGTTGAAGTCAAAATCTGAGAACATTGGATAAATAAAGCTCATCAAGATAATGGCAACCAAAATCCCCAACATAACGACTGTTGATTTTTTCTTTAGAAACTGTCTAAATACAGAACCCCAGTATGAATAGGCAGGGGCGTCAATTGTTTCAGAGGCAAAATCGTCACGTTTTACGAACTGAAATTTTTCTTTTCCGATTGTTGACATTATTTGCCTCCTTTCTCTGTCAATTTAATACGTGGATCAAGCATGGTCATCCAGATATCTCCTACAAAGAGTGAGAAGATAGAGATACATGTAAAGATAAAGACAAGACCAACTACCATTGAGTTGTTTGATGCCTTAACAGAGTCAATCAACATTTTACCCATACCTGGGAAGGCGAAGACGGTTTCTGTCAATGTTGCACCACCGATAACCCCGATAACGGCACCAGGAATACCTGAAACCAAAGGAACCATGGCATTTTTAAAGATGTGTTTGTTTGAAATTTCTTTTTCAGACAAACCTTTTGCACGCGCAAAACGAACAAAGTCTTGAGATTGCAAGTCAATCATATAACGACGGATCCAGATAGCCGTACTTGGTGCTCCTAGCAAACCTAGAATAACTGCTGGCAAGACATAAGAACGCCAATCTCCAGCACCCAAGATAGGGAATGAGTCTGGAAGCCCGATCGAAGATCCAATCAAGCGTACGATGTAAACCAAGGCAATCGTTGGAAGAGCAAGCAAGAAGGTTAGGGCACCTGTAGAGAAGCTGTCAATCCAAGTATTCTTGTGGCGAGCCATAGCAGAACCAAGAGGAATTGCGATAGCATAAGAAATAATCAAACCGATCAAACCAGCAACAGCCGAGCTTGCAATCATTGATGGATATTGATAATTGCTTTCTGTAGCTGTATATGGATCGTCTTTACCATAGTTAGCTACCTCACGCGCATCTGCTTGACTTGGCGACTTGTAGGTACGAGAGTAAATATCTACAGAGGAAGTCTTTTTACCCGTAGGGAATTGAACTTCCGATGTCTTAGTTTGTCCTTGACCTTGTGTGATAACTTGAAGCACTGGTGTGTTCGCATAAGTTGGGTAAGAGTCTCCCAAGTTAATGTTCACAAAGTTTTGGTGTACAAATGGGAATTGATTGTTGAAATACAAAAGGTATTTATGTTTTGTACCTGAACCAACCAATGACCAACCAATAGCAGGGTCATTTTCAAAACGAAGATAGCGTTCCAAGTTTGGATTTTCAGGGTCTTGAATCTTGTTTGTATGATCAATGTCGAGCAAGTTCGAGTAGAATTTGAAAACACGTTCAAAAATCGGAATTTCACGCGTAGCATAGAATTGACCACTTTCTGAGAATACACCGAGTGTCCAACCATTACCGAGTTGGTTGATGTATTTTTCGTAGATTGCCTTGTTAGTCTCATTGGCATCCACTGTTACAGATGAGTCCATTGTGCTCGCTTTTTCTTGCAACTCCTTGGTATCGTAGTACTCAATATAGCCCATCCGCTCATAAACGGTATTTTCGTAGTTATCCCGTTTATCTGGCGTCGTTGCAATCTTGTTATAGTTGGTATCCTGCTTGAAAATCAGTTTTCGAGGAACCATCGTATAGATAATCGTGTAGGTCAAGGTTGTCACCAAGAAGATAGACACCAATGAACGCAATACACGCATAAAAATATATTTCTTCATATCGTTTCCTTTTAAAATCCCAAAAGAACCTTCTCCTCATGGAGAGAAAGTTCTCTTGAGAGTTATTTATTTAACGTGATTAGCCAATTCTTTTTGAACTTTTTCGTTTGATTCTTTTTTCTCTTTGAGCCATTTCTCACGAGCTTGTTCATAGTCAGCTTTGGTTACAACCTTGTCTTGCAACTGAATATACTTGAAGTATACATCTGAGCCTTTATCTCCAGATTGGCTATATGATGCAGAGAATGGCACAACACGAGAAATGATTGGTGCAGCACCACTTGATGACATAGCTGGTAAGAAGAGTGAGCTATCTGTCAACCAAGCTTGTGCAGCCGCGTATTTTTCATAACGAACATTCAAGTCACTTGTTTCTTTAGCAGCTTCATCAACTAGCTTATCGTATTCTTTCAAACCAACTTGAGCTGCTGCAGCATTATCTGCGCCTTCGTAACCCATGTATGTTTTTGTTTGTTCAGCATTCGTTGTCTTCAAGATATCAAGGTAAGTTGATGGATCTTCGTAGTCAGGGTTCCATCCAACAGCACCTGAGAGATCCCAATCTTCTGCCGCTGCGCTAGCCGCGTAGTAAGTAATATTCTGTAGTTCATCTGCTGTGATTTGTTGGATATCGATAACCACATTATCTTCACCAAGTACTTTTTCAACGGATTGTTTGAAAGATTGGATACGTGCGATATAGTTTTTAGAAGTTTGGTCTACTGGGATATCCAAGTGGATAGGGAATTTCACACCTTCAGCTTCCAATGCAGTTTTAGCTTTGGCAAATTCTGCTTTAGCTTTATCGGCGTTGAAGAGTCCATCTTGACCATCAGCAAAGTTTACGTTCTTCCATTCATCACCATAAGCAGCCATCTTTTCAGTTACCAAGTCACCGAAAGTTTTTTCACCTGCAGAGACAAACCCTGGTTTCACAAAGAGGTTACGAACTGCAAGAGGAGCACCTTCTTTACCATTAATTTGTGCTGAGTAAGAAGTACGGTCAAAGGCAAAGTTCAAGGCCTGACGGAAATCTTTGTTAAGAAGAGCTTTCTTAGTAGAAGTCTTCTCTTCGTCAGTTGTCTTAGAAGTGTATTTGTAACCTTGACGGTCAATATTCACGCCCAAGCCACCAATACCAGGTCCTGATGGAGTGTAGTAAATGTTGTCTTTGTAAGTCTCTTCTACTTTAGAGTAGTTTGAACTTGTTGGGTAAAGACGAGCATAGCTATAAGCTCCACTTGTAAAGTTACGTTCAATTGACTCTTGGTCTGACCCATCATAGAAAGCAAGGGTTACTTTATCAAGATGAACATTATCTTTATCCCAATAGTTTTCATTCTTCACAAATTCGATAGATGACTTAGCAGTCAAACCTCTCAGCAAGAATGGTCCATTGTAAAGCAAGGATGTAGGGTCAGTTGCTTTACCAAAGTCAGCCCCTTTTGATTTTTCAAATTCTTCGTTCAATGGCCAGAAGATTGAGTAGGCCAACTTAGAATTCCAGTATGGTTCTGGTTTATTCAAAGTGTATTCAAGGGTATAATCATCAACTGCCTTCACACCGACTGAAGAAAAATCTTTATTGTTTCCAGCAATATAGTCAGCTAGACCTTTAACTGAATCTTCTGCTAGATACTTAGCTGCTGATTTATTGTCAGCTGCGTGTTTCAAACCATTTACAAAGTCCTTAGCAGTAACTTCAGCGTACTCTTCTCCATCAGATGTCATCCATTTGACACCTTTACGAATCTTGTAGGTATAAGTCAAACCATCTTTTGAGACTGACCAGTCTTCTGCAACTGCAGGAGTCAAATTCCCATATTTGTCATTTGTGAAGAGACCATCGATACCATTTGAAGTGGCAACCTTAGTACTTTGTTTCCCTGAGATCAGGTAATCCAATGTTTCCGGATCAGCTGTATAAACATAACCATAATTTTTTGGTGCTGTTGAATCAGATGATTTTGAAGAACCGCAAGCAGCTAGTACTCCAGTTGCTAATAAAGCAACCCCTGCTGTAACAAATATTCTACTTTTTTTCACGTATGTAACTCCTCTTAAAAAATTTAGGCTTATTGATAATTATACCATAGATTTCTCAAAAAGTAAACGAATTTTCAGAATATTTAGGCGTGTACCCACAAAAAACTTTCATTTATCAAGTTTCTTTATTCTTTGTTTGCTATCTATCAAGTCATAAGGCAAACTTAATGCCCATAAAGCCTGATTTTCAGGTTTTCTCTCCCCATTTTTCTATCCAGTCAGAAAGGGCAGGCTTCTAAATTGGATTTTCGATTAGGAAACTATTGACGTAAAATCATTTTCAAGGTATAATAATAAACGTTGAGGCGGTATAGCCAAGTGGTAAGGCACGGCTCTGCAAAAGCTTGATCGTCGGTTCAAATCCGTCTACCGCCTTTCAGTACCTGAAATAACAGGAATTAACCGAATGAAAAGCCCGTAAATCGGGCTTTTTTGTTTTTTTCTTCGGATAAAAATAAGGATAACTTTGAAAATCTTTTGGGCGAATAAAAAACAGTGACGAAAATCACTGTTTTACTCGGTTTCTTCTTCGGGTTCTATTTCGGTGATTTGAACTTTTACCTTGGTAACACGCCCGTTTTTCACCTTATCATTGGTTAGGATAATCTGCTTGTTTTGGCTGACTAATTCATAACTAATTTTTTCAGTTGTTGGGATCGTACCAACACCCGTCAAATAATAACCGGCGATGGTATCCACATCATCGCTTTCTAGTTCGACACCAAAGTAATTATTGAAGTCGTTAAGATTCATGGTTCCCTGTGCAATATAGGTGTCTTCACCGATTTGATGGACTTCGATTTCTGCCCTATCGGTCTCGTCATCAATCTCACCGACAATCTCCTCCAGCAGGTCTTCCAGTGTGACCAAACCAGCCATACCACCATATTCATCGAGCAAAATGGCCATTTGTCTTTGGGTATTTCGCAATTCTTTTAGCAAGTCATCCACAAAAATAGTTTCAGGGACAAAGAGTGGATCTTGTAAGATCTTCTTCCAGACAATATTTTCAAAGCCATCTGCATAGGCAGCGTTTAGCAAACGCTTGGTATGAATCAAACCAATCACATTGTCCTTATCCCCATCATAAACAGGGATACGTGAGAAATTTTGCTTTAGAATACTTTGGATAATCGTTTGACTATCATCCTGAATATCCACCATAAAGGCATCTGTCCGAGGAACCATGACTTCTCTCGCCATCAGCTCATCTAGAGAGAAAATCCCTTGTAACATCTCAATTTCGTCTGCGTCCAAGGTTTCCTCGCTCTTAGTCAACATGTACTCTATTTCATCACGTGTCATCTTTTCATCAGCATCATCAAAGGTCATTGGCGTCACACGACTCAATAAATTAGTTGAAGCAGATAACAGCCAGACAAAGGGACTTACAATCTTCCCAAGACCAATAATAATTGGTGCTGTTCGAATCGCCAAAGCATCTTTCAGATTGAGGGCAATCCGCTTAGGATAGAGCTCACCAAAAACAATGGAGATATAGGTCAAGATTGCCAAAGAGAGAAAACTTGCAATGGCGTAAGCCGTCTCTCCGCTTCCCATCCAAGATGCGATCACTTGTCCAAGGGTATCCGCCAATTTGGCCCCTGACAAGATGGTAATCAAGGTGATACCAACTTGAATCGTTGATAAAAAGTGATTAGGATTTTCAAGTACCTTTAACAAACGACCGTAACGTTTGTCTCCCTCTTCTGCCTTTTGCTCTACTCGGGCACGATTTAGTGACACCATCGCCATTTCGGTGGCTGAGAAAAAGGCATTTAAAAAGGTCAATACAACTAAAAGTACAAATTGCAGTAACAAATCCTGACTGCTCGGGTCTTCCATGGTCTTTCTCCTAAAATAGTATCTTGTGTTCCATTATATCATAAATCGGCCTAGGAATCACATTATTTTCTAATTTATACAATCGCTCCCTTATCAATGACGGACAAGGGAGCAATTTTTGTTCTTTTGTAGATTGTTTCTAGTTTGTCACCGTGACTTGACCTGTTCGGTAATCAAGCTGGATCCCCTTTTGAACATTGGGGATTAGGACATTGAATTCCAACTCGCCATCCGAAGACTTGGCTTCGATTTGTGAAGCGGATGGAACTAGATCCTCATTCGTAGCATAGTGGAGAGTTACCCGATAACGGACTCTCTTATTCTGGTCCAAGGCTTTTCTGACCAAACTCTCATAGTAGTTCTGACCTGTCGAATCCTCAGCCTGCGCTTGGTTTGCCCAAGCTGTCTGGACTGCAATGTTCTTGGGATTGCTGGTAGAAGCATCAAAGCCATCTAATCCACCTATCAAGGCATAGCCCAGCAGGTGTCCTCTATCAACTGCATGTGTGTAGGCCCCCTTTAGATTCTTGACCTGATGCCACCCTGGTGGAGTCCAAGAGGTGGATCCATTTCCAGTCTCTTCACGATTCTTATACTGACGAGTCGCTTTAGATAAGATGGCATTGGCAACAGTTGGGACGGTCTCTTTTCCGACTGGCTTTGTTTTATTATCCGCATAGGGTTTACTAGAAACCTTGGCATCTAAATTGGTTTTATTGTCATTGACAACAAAGGCACCTGCCCCATTCCACTCTAGACCACCCTTAATTTGGTTTTTGATTGACTCAGTTAAGACACTTTCAGCCAACTCCTGACTGGGAGCTTCTGAAGCTTGTTTTTTCTGACTAACTTTGGTTTTAGGCGTGTTTGATGTCGACTGCATCTGCTTGATATAATAGCTTCCAGCAGCCAAGAGTAAGAATATAAGTAACCCTACCAGGGCCTGTCTCGTTTTTTTGTTCATTTTTCTCCTTATTTCTTTATAAAAAGACTGGTCTCCCAGTCTAATTTCCTGTAAATTTGCTAATCAATTCTTGCCATTTCGCTGGAGACAAGATAGCCCATGGATCCTGTCCCTTTCCAAGGATGCCATAGCCAACCATCAAGCCGATTCCTAAAGCAAGAAAGCCTAGCAATAGTACGATAAAAATCAACAGTAAGCGACGGAGTACATAGCGTAAGTTTTTATTCTTCATCATTTACCTCGATTCGCTGAATCTTCGCTCCTAGCTGAGCTAACTTTTCATGGAAACGGTAGTAACCTCTGTCAAGGTGGACTAATTTACCAACAACTGTCTCACCTTGCGCTACCAAACCTGTCAGAATCAAGGCCGCACTGGCACGAAGGTCCGTTGAGAGAACTTCTGCTCCCTGTAAAGCCTGTCCCCCAACAATACGAGCTGTGTCACGGATAATCTCTGAGTGCAAGCCCATACGGCGCATTTCCTCCAAGTGTTGGAAGCGATTCTCAAACACAGTTTCCACCATGGTGGATTCCCCTTTTGCGACTGTCATCAGAGCTGTGAATTGCGCCTGCATATCTGTTGGGAATCCTGGGTGTGGTAAAGTTTTTACATGAACAGCTTTGAGATTTTCCAGTTGAGAACGGACACGAATACCTTCCGACTCCTCCGTCACCTCAACTCCCATTTCAAGAAGTTTGGCAATCAAGGGGCGATTATGCTCCCAGACTGCATCTCGAATGAGGACATCGCCACCAGTCATGGCTGCCGCAACCATAAAGGTTCCAGCTTCGATACGGTCCTGTACCACATTATGAGTTGTTCCATGGAGTTCCTTGACACCAGTCACTGTAATTGTTTCGGTACCAGCTCCCTTGACCTTGGCTCCCATTTCATTAAGAAGGATAGCAAGGTCAACAATTTCCGGCTCACGCGCAGCATTTTCAATCACTGTCATACCATCAGCTAGAGTCGCTGCCATCATCAGGTTTTGTGTTGCGCCGACACTAGGAAAGTCCATGTAGATATGAGCGCCGTGCAGGCGTTCTGCCTTGGCTTCGATGTAACCAGCTGCCTGAGTGATTTTTGCCCCCATAGCTTCCAAACCCTTGAGGTGGAGGTCGATCGGACGACTCCCGATGGTGCACCCCCCTGGCATGGATACCTTGGCATGGCCTACACGAGCAAGGATTGGTCCCAAGACAACGATGGATGCTCGCATCTTGCTGACATACTTGTATGGAGCTTCCTCAGTGATATCACCAGTCGCATCAACCTCGACAACATGTGCTTCCTCATCAAAGTCCACCTTGGCATTCAGACCACGAACTACTTGATTCATGGTGAAAACATCTGACAAGATTGGGACGTTCTGCAAGACTGTCTTACCCTTGCTTGCTAGAATAGTCGCTGCCAACAAAGGCAAGACTGCATTCTTTGCTCCCTCGATCGTCACACTCCCGACCAGACGATTATCTCCGCCTTGAACCACAATTTTTTCCATAGTTGTTTCCTTTACTTTTGATTTTATAATAGTCCTCTAAGTGCTTCTTGCCACAGTTGGTACAAACTGATAAAGAATGAACTCAAGATGTAGCCCATTACAATGCTAAAGAAGCCTACCAACAAACGAACCTTTTTTGTGTTAGTAGCGGTCACTTTTAAAACTTTTTCCCATCTCACAAGATCCTTCAAAAGGTAAAAACTCAAATAAATAAAGAGCATGTGACTACTTAGAGTGAATAATAATTGAACCATTTGACTATTATACCATCTTATCCGCTTGCGCGCTAGTTTTCAATTTTTCTACGAATTAGGGATTGTTTTTAAGGTAATCAATCGCATCCTGCAAAGTCTTAACAGGAACGATTTTCATCTCTGTTTTGATCGTTTTAGCAGCTTCTAGGGCTGTTTCATAGTTGCTTTTCGCATTGGGATCTGCTTTTTTTGCTTCCTCGGTGACTGGATTGTCAGGAGCAAAAAAAATGTTAGCTCCCTGACGAGAGGCTGCAACCACTTTTTTGTCAATTCCACCGATGTCGCCAACATTTCCATCGCGATCAATGGTTCCCGTTCCCGCAACGACGCGACCATTACGCAGACCTGGATCTGCTATCTGGGTGTAGATAGCTAGACTAAACATGAGACCTGCACTTGGTCCCCCGATACCAGCTGTTGAAAAACGAATTGGAACGTCACTTGTCACTTCCGTACGGTCAATCAAGCCAATCCCAATTCCGTTTTTCCCGTTTTCGAGAGTGATAATTTTACCTTCAGCAGACTTGACTTTTCCGTCTTCTTCATAGGTTACTTTGACAGTGTCCCCTAATTGTTGAGAGTTGACATAGTCGACCAACTCTTTTGAACTGTCAAATGTTTTGTCGTTAACAGCCGTCACGGTATCTGCAATGTTCAGAATGCCCTTAAAAGTTGAATTGTCCGTCACGGTCAAGACATAAACTCCCAAATACTTGAGTTCAATATCTTTTCCAGCCGTCTTTAACCCTTGATACTTGGCCATGTTTTGAGAAGTTTGCATGTAGAACTGATTGATCCGCATAAATTCTGCATCAGTAGAGCCACCCGTAGTCTCCTGAGCGCTTCTAATATCCGTAAATGGAGTCAGCCAAGCATAGACAAGATGCGACAGGGTTGCATGCCGAATACCGACTGTTACAAACTGGTAAGCCCCTGCTTCTATATCTTCTGTTTCATTGACTTTCAAAACTTGACGAATATCTTCCGCTCCACCTGGAACTTCTATGTAGTAAGGTAAAGGTACTACAAAGGCCAAAAACGTCAATACTAGCGCTAGGATGGCATATAAGGGCCATCTAGTTTTTTTCTTCATGTTCTAATTCCTCCACAACACTGTTTGGGACATATTGCCGAATCTCCTGACCAAACTTCAGGAGCTCTCTCATGGCTGACGAGCTGATATAGAGATGCTCTGGGCGACTATGTAGGTAGACAGTCTCAATCTCTGGAGCCAGTTGATGATTGTAGTAATCAAAACTAGCCTCATATTGCAAGTCTGCGGCATTCCGCAAGCCACGGACAAAGGTCTTAGCACCAAGTCTTCTTGCAACTTCGACTACCAATTCATCATGAGAAGCCAGCACCTCTACATTACCTAAATGTGCTAGGGCTTTTTCAACTGCTCGTTTGCGATTTTCAACGGGGAGAAAACCTTGTTTGTGGGGATTGTAGAACACCCCGACATAGAGCTTATCAAAGAGTTTGCTGGCTCGCTCAATGATATCCAGATGTCCATTTGTCATCGGATCAAATGAACCTGTAAATAATCCAATTTTATCTGACATAGACTGTCACCTTACTAATCCCATATATTTTTTCCTTCCAGATGCCTAAGCAGGCGATTTCTTCTGGGAGTTCTACAGACTTATCGGTTTCGCAGACAACCATGACTTCTTCGGAGAATAGATTTCTCTCTGCCATTTTTTCGATATCTGCAACTATTTGTTCTTTTGCGTAGGGAGGGTCTAAAAAGACCAGATCAAAGGGACCTGTCACTTGCTCCAAGGCCCGTTCAGCCTCCATCTTTAAGAGCTGAAATTTAGAAACTTCCTTGGTCATCTGGATATTTTCAGTGATGACAGCTTGTGCCTTTCGATCCCGTTCTACTAAAACAGCATGGGACATGCCTCTTGACACAGCTTCAATAGACAGACCGCCACTGCCTGCATAAAGATCCAAGACACGACCACCCTCAAAATAAGGACCAATCATGTTAAAGATAGCTCCTCTCACCTTATCAGATGTCGGCCTAGTCGTCTTGCCTTCTAGCGTCTTGAGGGGACGCCCTCTGTAGATTCCTGATACGATTTTCATACCGTTTATTATACCAAATTATGGGCAAAAAGAGAAAGAAAACCGAACCTTACGGTTCGATTCCCTACAAGATATTTTCGTACGTATCGCGGACTTCTTGCGGCCAAACACTAGTCTGAACCTCTCCGATGTGTTTCTTACGAAGAAGGAACATGGCCATCCGAGACTGTCCAATCCCCCCACCGATAGTCAGTGGAAAGAGCCCGTTGAGCAAGGCTTTATGCCATTCCAGCTCAAGTCTATCTTCATCTCCTGTAAGGGCAACTTGGCGGCGAAGGGTATCTTCATCTACCCGAATCCCCATTGAGGAAAGTTCAAAGGCACAGCCAAGAGGTTCATTCCAAACTAAGATGTCCCCATTCAGTCCCTTGTATCCATTCTCAGACTCTGTGGTCCAATCATCGTAGTCAGGCGCACGGCCATCATGAGGTTTCCCATCAGGCAATTCCCCACCAATACCAATCAAGAAAACTGCACCAAACTCTTTACAGATTGCATTTTCACGCTCTTTTGGTGTCAAGTCCGGGTAACGTTCTACCAACTCTTCTGTATGGATAAAGGTGATTTGTTTTGGCAAGATCGATTCGATATCATAGCGAGCTTCTACTGCTAGCTCTGTCAGACGAATAGCCTTGTAAATCTTTTCAACTGTTTCTTTAAGATAAGCGATATTACGTTGTCCGTTTGGAATCACTTTTTCCCAGTCCCACTGGTCTACATAAACAGAGTGGGTCGCATCAAGTGAATCTTCGTCTGGACGAAGGGCCTTCATGTGAACAAACAGACCCTCACCCTCACCGAAACTAAAACGAGCCAAGGTATGGCGTTTCCATTTAGCAAGTGAATGAACGACCTCGTAGGTTTCATCTGGAATTTGCAAGACCTTCACAGTTACTGCATTTTCAACACCTGAAAGGTTATCCTGCATCCCATCGCCGACCCTACTCAAGATAGGACCTTGAACTTCGACAACTTCTAACTTATCTTTCAAATACTGGGTAAAAGTGTTTTTGACAAAGGAAATTTCTTCTTGTTGCTGGATAAAACTTTTCTTCATAGGCTACTCCTCAAAAAATTAATTAAAAGCATTATACACCTATTTCCAAGAAAAGAAAAGGGTAAATAAGAAAAAGTCAGTGCTCTTTGGAACACTGACTCTATAGACTTTTAATCGTTTCGACCAAAGATGCGTAAGATGCTAAGGAAGAGGTTGATAAAGTCTAGGTAAATACTGAGTGCCATTGAAATGACCCAACCTGTCGCTACTTGCCCTCGTGACTGCTCATAAACATAGCGAATCTTTTGGTTGTCCCAAGCAATCAAACCAGAGAAAACCAAGACCATGGCTACGCTAATCATGTAGTCAAAGAAGCCACTAGCCAAGAAAATATTCACGACCATAGCAATAATTAACCCGACAAGCGCAGCCATCAGAGCTCGACCCATTCCACTCAAATCTTTCTTGGTGAAAATTCCGATTGCCGCCATGACAAAGAAGAGTAGGGCACTGGATACAAAGGCTGACAAAACTGTTCCCGGCGTGTAGAAAGCTACGACAAAGCTAAGTGTGAAGCCATTCAGTAGGGAGTATACTAGAAATACTGGCAGAGCTGCTGGGCTATTTTTTGCAGCCATGCTACTTGCAACAAAGACCAGACCAAGTTCTGCAAAAGTTGCAATCATCAACCAGAGACGGCCATGCATTAACAAGTAGATCAATTGGGACTGAAAGACTGTCAACATCAAAGCTGACACCAGAGCTGACAGACCAATCCCAAGCCCCACAAAGGCATAAACCTTAGCGTAAAATTGATTGAGACCTGAACGTTCTTGAATAATTGTTTGATTCATTCTGATTCTCCTTTTTCTATAAATATGTCTTGATTATAACAAAGATTTTATAAATTAGCTGAAATAAAACATCAAAATGCCTGCTGCAACTGCCACGTTGAGACTTTCTGCTCGGCCTTTCATGCCAATGTGAACCAGCTGATCAGCACTCTCAGCCATGACAGAACTAATCCCCTGTCCTTCATTTCCCATGACTAAAGCAAAGTTTTCTAAGGGAGAAAGCTCACGATAGTCCTTGGATTCTTTGGATAAGGTCGTTGCTAGAATGGGCATAGCAGTCTTCTTAGCCTCTTCTACAAAGGAAGCAAGAGACATCCGATAGATGGGCAAGTGAAAATGACTGCCTTGCATAGAACGCAGGGTCTTGAGACTGTAAATATCCGCTGACTTGTCTGAAACAATGACCCCTGTAAAACCTGCAGCATCCGCAGTCCGAATCATGGTACCCACATTACCAGGATCTTGGACATCTTCTAAAAATAAAAACTTTCCCTGATGGAGATCAGGCAGTCCAACTTCTTCTTTTTGAATAACTGCGACAATCCCTTGAGGGGTTTGCGTATCTGCTAAGTCCCGCAAAATCTCCTCTGAAACCCAGACAGTTTGAGGAAAAGCAGCTAACTGATCTCGGTGACTTTCCAGAGCAAAGATTTTCTCAATCCTCACCCCAGCTTGAACAGCTTCTTCAAACAAGTGCCAGCCTTCAATCAAATAGGCAAACTTTCGATATTTTTTTTGATGCAATTTCTTGGCATTTTTCACCACAGAATTGGCTTTTGAGGTTATAATAGTCATAGAAACATTATAACACAATTAAAGGGGGTTAGTATGCAAAAGGTTAGAATGATTGCCCAAGGTAGAGTGCAGGGTGTTGGTTTTCGCTGGGGCGTTTATACTCTAGCGCTTGAAATCGGTGGCATCACTGGTCGTGTCTGGAATAACGACGATGGTACAGTGGAAATTCTCGCTCAGACAGACTCCTCTGCCACTATGGCAAAATTTATCCAAGAAATCCGAAAAGGCCCTACACCTTTCTCAAAAGTCACCTATCTAGATGTGCAAATGAGTAATTTTTCATCCTATTCAGACTTCAAAGTCGCAAATTAGGTCTCCAGAACTATTGTATATTTTACAAAAAAACAGTAGAATAGAAAGGTATAATTTTTAAAGAAGGAATGAAAACATTGAAATCTATTAAACGTTTTGCCCTCTCTGCTATGGGAGTTGCTATGCTACTTATCTTGACAGGCTGTGTTTCTGTTGATAAAACGACTGGAGAACCGACTGGATTTATCTGGAACACCATCGGAGCGCCTATGGCAGAGGCCATCAAATACTTTGCTAATGATATGGGACTTGGTTTTGGGATGGGGATTATCATCGTCACCATTATCGTGCGTTTGATTATCTTGCCACTCGGTATCTACCAATCGTGGAAAGCGACGCTTCACTCTGAAAAGATGAACGCCCTCAAACACGTGCTTGAACCACATCAAACACGTCTCAAAGAAGCAACAACTCAAGAAGAAAAACTTGAGGCTCAACAAGCTCTCTTTGCCGCCCAAAAAGAACATGGTATCAGCATGCTAGGAGGCGTCGGATGTTTCCCTATCTTGCTCCAAATGCCTTTCTTCTCTGCTATCTTCTTTGCTGCCCAACACACTGAAGGAGTTGCTGGTTCTAACTTCTTGGGAATTGATCTTGGCTCACCAAGCATGCTCCTCGTAGCCTTTGCAGGTATTCTTTACTACATCCAATCTCTCCTCTCGCTTCATGGAGTAGAAGACGAGATGCAAAGAGAACAACTTAAGAAAATGATCTATATGAGCCCACTCATGATTGTTATCTTCTCCCTCTTCTCACCAGCCAGTGTGACACTATACTGGGTTGTCGGTGGTTTCATGATGATTCTCCAACAGTTTATCGTCAACTATGTCGTTCGTCCAAAACTTCGTCAAAAAGTACGTGAAGAATACGAAAAGAACCCTCCGAAAGTCAGCCCTTCTGCAGGTGCAAGAAAAGACGTGACTCCTAAGCAGCCTCAAGCGATCACGACCAATAAGAAAAAGAAAAACCGCAACTCTGGCAAACAACGATCTAGATAAGACTCAAAAGGCTTAGCTGAAAGGCTGAGTCTTTTTGCATCACAAAAGCCCGATGTCTCCATCAGGCTCCTTTTTATCCATGAACACGTTTCATGTAGTCTTGGTAACTTTCTGTATCCATCAATTCCTTGGCATTCTTAACGCGATCTGCTGTTGGAGGTTTTACCCCTTCGAGCGAATAAGGAATTCCCAATTCACGCCATTTGAACTCACCCATAGTATGATAAGGAAGAATTTCAAACTTATCAACATTTTTGAGGGTCTTGACAAACTTACCGAGTTCGATCAAGTCCTCATCTCTATCTGTCAAGCCTGGAACCAATACGTGGCGAATCCAAACAGGTTTTCCAATATCTGATAGGTATCGGGCACAGGCCAAGATGTTCTTATTGGTTTGACTGGTTACAATCTTGTGCTGTTCTTCGTTGATTTCCTTGATATCCAAGAGAACCAAATCTGTCACAGCCATGAGTTTATTAAACTTTTCGAGATAACGTGGTTTATTACGGAATGGAAGGGCACAGGTGTCCAAGGTGCAGTGGATTCCTTTTTCCTTGGCCTTGGTAAAGAGGGCAATTAGGAAATCAATCTGTAAGAGAGCTTCTCCACCACTGACAGTGATACCACCCTTGTCTCCCCAGAAACCACGATAACGAAGGGCTTCTGTCAAGACATCGTCTACTGTCCGTTCGCGTGATTTATTGGTCTCCATAGCCCATGTGTCCGGGTTATGGCAGTACTGGCAACGCATGTGACAACCTTGCAAAAAGACAATAAAACGAATCCCAGGACCATCTACCGCCCCAAAACTCTCTGTCGAATGCACCATTCCTGTCACTTGTCCATAGTCAATTGTTTCTTCAGACATATCGTCACCTTCCTTGAAACCGTTTTATAGTTTTATTATATCACGACTTGAGGGAAAAACAAGATTTTTGTCTATTTTTTAGAAAGCAATCTGTTTTTCACTTTCATTTTCATTTTTTTAATGATCGGGTTCAAAATCAAAACCATACAAGGTTGCGAAATAGTCCTCAGGGCGCTCTGCACGGCGGATTTGGCGGGCTTTTCCTTCTTCGGTATAGAGGATTTCTGCCGAGCGTAGTTTGGCATTGTACTGGTAACCCATGGAGAATCCATGTGCACCTGTATCATGAATCACCAGCAAATCACCGATTTCTGTATGAGGTAGTTCGCGATTAATGGCAAATTTATCATTGTTTTCACAAAGCGATCCAACCACATCTACGACCTCCACTGGTCCGTCTGGTTGCGTGAGATTGCTGATATGATGATAGGCGCCATACATGGCAGGACGCATGAGGTTGACGGCTGAGGCATCTACACCCAGATAGGTACGGTAGGTTTTCTTTTTATGAGTGACTTTTGTGACGAGAACTCCGTGAGGTGCCAACATAAAACGACCCAATTCGGTAAAAATCTTGACCTGACCAAGTCCTGCAGGTGTGAGGACTTCTTCATAAACCTTACGCACCTCTTCACCAATCATCGCAATATCATTTGGCTCCTGGTCTGGACGGTAATTGACACCAATACCACCAGAAAGATTGATAAAGTCTAGCGAAATGCCCAACTTTTCCTTGATTTCAACAGCCAATTCAAAGAGCTGACGTGCCAACTCTGGATAATAGAGATGGGTGACAGTATTGGATGCTAGGAAAGAGTGAATCCCAAAAGTCTTAGCTCCTTTTTCCTTTAAGATGGCAAAAGCTTCAAAGAGTTGATTCTTGGTCATGCCAAACTTGGCTTCCCCGGGATTGTCCATGATATCTGTTCCTAGCTCAAAAACGCCTCCAGGATTGTAACGACAAGAGATGATTTCTGGAATGCCTGCCGCTCGCTCCAGATGTTCAATGTCTTCAAAAGCATCCAAGTTAATGGTCGCACCTAATTCATGGGCATAAGCGTACTCTTGGTCTGGGGTATTGTTAGAAGAGAACATGATCTCAGAACCAGGAAAATCCAGTTTGTGGCTCATCAAGAGCTCTACATAACTGGAACAGTCCACACCACAACCTTCCTCTTTGAGGATTTTCAATATGGCGGGGGTTGGAGTGGCCTTGACTGCAAAATATTCTTTGAATCCCTTATTCCAAGAAAAGGCCTGGTTGACTGCTCGCGCTTTCTCACGAATCCCCTTCTCATCATACAAGTGAAAAGGAGTCGGGAACTCTGCAACAATTGTTTCTAAATCTTCTCGGCTGATAAATGGTGTTTTCATAAGCTTCCTTCTATTCTGTTTGCAAAGAAAGGCTGGGACAATCGTTCCAACCTTTAGTTCTATCTCTTATTTGTCTTCGTCAAAGATATTTCCAATCTCAACATCGATGGATTGGTTCTTAACATCAATATTGGTTACTTTCAAGAGTGACTTGTAATCGAACTGCTTTTCACGTTCTTCTTGGGCATTGTCTGCAAAGACTGCGACACCAGCTAGTTCAGAATCGAACTCACGCAAGAGACTAATCATCCCGTTGACAGTTCCACCACCTTTTAGGAAGTCATCCACAATCAAGACACGACTGCCTGCCTTGAGGCTGCGTTTTGAAAGGAACATTTTCTCAATACGGTCACCGCTTGAACCTGATACATAGTTGACGCTGACCGTTGAACCTTCAGTGATTTTCAAGTCACGTCGCACAATGACAAATGGAACGTTGAGGACATTGGCAACTGCATTTGCAAGCGGAACCCCTTTAGTCGCTACTGTCATGACGGCATCGATTTTTTGGTCCATAAAGCTCTTGGCAATGATACGCCCAATATTTTTCAAAATGGCAGGTGTACTGAGCAAATCAGATAGGTAGATGTAGCCACCTGGCAAGATACGGTCGCTTTCTGAAAGTTTGTCACGCAAGTCTGCGATCATTTCTTTGGCTTCATGGCTCGAGATTGATGGTGTAAAGATAACGCCACCACCTGCTCCAGTCACAGTCTGAATATGGCCGATTTCGATTTCCTCAAAGGCACGCTTGATAATCACGATGTCCTCTGAAATCGATGATTTAGCAGATTCGTACTTTTCTGCAAAAGTGTTAAGACTTGTTAGTTTGTATGGATTATTAATCAAATAGTTGGAAATGACAACCATCCGATCACTTCTTCTTAATTTCATTTTTATTTACCATTCCATTTAATTTTGATATTTTATCCATTATACCATATTCACATAAAAAAACGAACATTATTGCGTAAAAAATGCTCGTTTTTCTTAAATCATTAATCTAAATCTGGTTTATAGAAGGAACGATTGTCCATAGCGAAAATTTTATTGGTCATCTCTCCTTTGTCCACCAAAGCCAGAGCTGTTGACATCATCATCATGCTAGCATCTAGATTGTCAATCATATGAATAATCTCTGCCTCCATAATGCGTGGACGGACTGGACTTCCATACTCCAGCAAGCCATGATGACTGAGGATGGCATGGCGCAGTAACACCACTTCTTCTCTAGTATCATCGATGCCGAGTTCCATGACTGTCTTGGTAATTTCGCTATCGATGAGGGCTATATGGCCGATGAGATTGCCTCGCACTGTGTACTCCGTCTGGTCTGGTCCCGTCAACTCAATGACTTTAGCCAAGTCATGCAGCATAATCCCCGCATAAAGGAGGCTCTTGTTGAGCTGAGGATAGATTTCGCTAATGGCATCTGCCAAGCGCACCATGGTCGCTGTATGATAGGCCAAACCCGTTTCAAAGGCATGGTGGTTGGTCTTGGCAGCTGGATAGGAGTAGAATTCCTTATCATACTTGGTGTAGAGATTTCGAACAATTCGTTGCCAAACAGGATTTTCAATTTTGAAAATCATTTGCGACATGTAGTCACGGATTTCCTTGACATCAACTGGCGACTTAACCTTGAAGTCAGCTGGATCATTGGGTTCCTCAGGCTGAGGCAGGCGGAGAGTAATTTGATTGACTTGAGGAGTGTTGTTATAAACTTCTCGACGTCCCTGCATGTGGACTACTTTCCCTGCAGTAAAGGCCTCAACGTTATGAGGTTGGGCATCCCAGAGTTTTCCTTCAATCTCGCCACTATCGTCTTGGAAGGTAAAGGCTAGGTAGTTTTTCCCAGCTCGTGTCTGTCTCAGGTCAGCTGATTTAATCAGGTAAAAACCTTCAAACAGCTCATCTTTTTTCATGTGACTAATCTTCATATTCTTCCTCATCTTCTTGGAAATGGAGTAAATCAAGCGCAGGCTCACCTTCTGATAACTCAATGTGACGGAGCGTCCGCTCGATAGCTGTAGTACGACGGTTTAATAATTCATCAATATTGCCAGAGGCATGTTGGAGATGCTTTTGTGCCTTGACCAGAATGCCTCCGAACTTGCCAAACTCGGTCTTGACGCTGGCAAGGGTCTTGCTGATATGGTCAGCACTCTTTTGGATATTGAGAGTCTTGAAGCCAACTGATAGGGAGTTAAGAAGGGCTGACAAGGTACTTGGCCCCGCAACAATAATCTGCTCCTCCCGTCTCAAATCATCAAAGAAGACCGGATTGCGGACGATTTCTGAGTAGAGTCCCTCTGTCGGAACAAACAAAACTCCAAAATTGGTCGTTCTTGGCGGTGCTATGTACTTGCTCTTGATATCCTTGGCAAAGCGCTTGACGCTCATTAAGAGCGACTTGCGACAGCGTTCAATCTCGTCCTTATCACCTGCTTCATAGGCTTCTTCTAAGCGGTAATAATCCGCCAGTGGAAACTTGGAGTCAATCGGTAAGTAGACATAGTCCTGGTCGCCTTGGCCAGGCAACTTGATGGCGTATTCCACACGTTCACTGGAATTTTCAACCGTTGCAAATTCTCGTTCGTACTGGACTGGTGTCATGATGTCTTCGATGATCTGCCCCAGTTGCAATTCACCCAGAATTCCTCTCGTTTTGGTCCCAGAGAGAACCTTGTTAAGTGCACCGACATCACGGGCAACTGTCTGCATTTCTCCAAGGCCACGATTGACAGACTCCAGTTGCTTGGAAACTGTCTCGAAGGAAGCCTGCAAGCGTGTCTGCAAGGTCTTTTCCAACTTTTCCTCGACCGTTTGGCGCATTTGTTCCAAGCGTTGCTCATTTGATTCTTGCAGTGCTTGGAGACGTTGGTCGGTCTTATCTCTGGTTTGAAGGAGATTCTCGTTCATCTCCTGTCTAACTTGAGTCAGGCCTTGGTGCAACTCCATTCGCACTTCTTGCAAACGGTCACTGACAGCCACTTCCAAATCTTTTTGATCTAGCTGACTGGCTTGCCTAGCTTGTTCAAAGCGATAATCCAGTTGATCTGAAAGATTGTCTGCCTGATCCTCCAAGCTCTTGGCTAGGTACTTGTCTTGTTTATCTTGCCTTTGCCAAATGAGAAAGAGTCCAGCTAGGTTGGCAATTAATAATAGTAATAATACAGTCTCCATCCTACCTCCTGTCCTTGCTATGCAGCACGACGACATAGCCATCTGGGCAAGTTACCGAAACTTCCCTATCTATATATTCGTTAGAAGCGTACACTTTTTTAAAGAAAAAATTCTCCTCTGTCAACTCGTACTTGGCACCAAGAATGGTCAGCTGGCTATCCCGAACTGGCATAAAAGCTAGATAATCGTAGTCCGAACGTGGTTCAAGTTGACTGGTCCCTTCTGGACAATAGCTAATCACATTTTGCCCATCCTCAATCGCTATCTGGCGCATATAGGGTGCCAACTTGGGATTGCTAGGTAGAAAGACATTAGCCAGCATATGGTCAATTCGACCACCAAGAGCACCAAAAATAGTGACCTGAGCCTGAGGATTTTGCTCAAAGATGGTCAAGAGAGCCAGTTCCAGATCTGTATCATCTTTTTCTGGCCGAGCTTGGACAAAATGCTGGGCACGTTTTTGAATCAACTGACGTTCGTCTGCAGTGACAGAATCAAAATCTCCAACTGCTAGAGTGAGAGGCAAGTCTTCTTCCAAGACCCAGAGCGAACCTCGATCCACACCGACAAAGCAGTCAAAATCTGTCCGATAATGACCGCGATCTCCGCCTGCAAAAACGGCAACCCTAGTCCAATTGTTTTCTGAGAGTTTGCACTCGTTCATTTACATCTCCCTTAAAGACATAAGACCCTGCTACAAAAACTGTAGCACCAGCTTCTTTGGCTTGAGCAATGGTCTGGTCATCAATCCCACCATCCACTTCGATATCAAAGTTCAAACCTTTTTCCTGACGAAGGACAACCAACTCACGAATCTTATCCATGGTTTCAGGTAGAAAGGCTTGCCCGCCGAAGCCAGGGTTAACCGTCATGACCAAAACTTGGTCAACTAGGTGAAGTACGTGTTTGATAGCTTCAACCGGCGTACCAGGGTTAATGACAACAGATGGCTTGACACCTAGAGAGCGAATCTTTTGAAGAGCGCCATGGATATGAGGTGTTGCCTCTACATGGATGCTGATGATATCCGCTCCTGCACGCGCAAAGTCCTCTAAATGATGTTCAGGATTAGCTACCATCAAGTGGCAGTCAAAGACCATCTTGCTATGGGGGCGAAGGCTTTCAACCACACCTGCACCAAAACTGATTTGTGGCACAAAGTGACCATCCATGATATCGATATGAGCATATTCTGCCCCAGTTGCTTCTAGGCGTTTGATTTCACGTTCAAAGTTGGCATAATCTGCTGCCAGAATTGACGGAGCAATCTTGTATTGAGACATAGGTTTCTCCTTATTTTGGAATTTTTTTGCTGACTTTTTTGTAGGTTTCTCTGCGATTTTCAATCTCACTGAGGAATTGGAGATAGTTGTCAAAACGGAAGCTGGCAATGGCTCCCTCTTCTACAGCTGGCTTGACTGCGCAGGACGGCTCATGGGTATGAGTACAAGTACGGAATTTACAGTCTCGACTGATAGAGGCAATCTCTGGAAAAGCCTGATTGAGGTCTTCTGCTGTTGACACTTCATAATCCAGAGATGAAAATCCTGGCGTGTCTGCAATTTTACCACCATTGAGATTGTAAAAACTAACAGCTCGAGTAGTATGGCGACCACGACCTAAACTATCAGAAATTGCTCCCGTCTCTAGATTGAGGTCCGGTGCGATTTTGTTGAGAAGGGTTGACTTCCCAACACCTGTCTGCCCCATAAAGACTGTAACCTTACCTGTTAACAAGGGCAGGAGTTCTTCCTTACTAGTCACAAAGTCGTAACCAATGACACGATAGGTTTGTTGGTAAAAACTTAATTCTTCCCTATCTTCTAGCAAATCCATCTTAGAAATATAGACGATGGGATGGATGCCCTTGTGCTCCAAAAGAACCAAGAAACGATCTAGCAAATTGCTGTTAAAATCAGGTTCCTTGACCGACATGATAACCACAGCTTGGTCGATATTAACAATAGGCGGACGGACCAGGCTATTTTTCCGTTCGTGAATCTTGAGAATATAGCCTTCTGAATTTTCCTCGGCAGAAAAATCGACCCAGTCCCCAACATAGGGTGTATGACCTTTTTTACGGAAATTTCCACGCGCCCGTGTCTGATAAACCTGGCCCTCACTCTCCACATAGTAGAAGCCCGCCAAGGCTTTAATGATTTGTCCCTGCATCTTAGAGCCCTTGTCCTTTTAGCGCATCTGCTAGGCTAGCAAATTCTGCCAAGCCGAGAGCTTCTCCACGTACACTTGGTGACAAACCTGCTTGATCCAAAGCCTTGATCAACTTTTCCTTGACTTCCTCAGTCTTGCCAAAGTAGCCTGTCAGGTTGTTCCACAAGGTCTTGCGGCGATGGGTGAAACTAGCTTTGGAAACCTTAAAGAAAAAGTTCTCGTCTTCTACTGCTACAGCTGGTTCTGAGCGACGTACCATTTTCAGGATAGCCGAGTCCACGTTTGGCGCTGGTACAAAGACCGTACGAGGTACGATAAAGGCCACCTTGGCTGTCATGTAATACTGCACAGCAATAGACAAACTACCGTAAGCCTTAGTATTTGGCTGTGCTGAGATACGATCTGCTACTTCTTTTTGCATCATGACCACAAACTCGCTAAAAGGAATTCCACTCTCAATCAAGTGCATGAGAATAGGCGTCGTAATGTAGTATGGCAAGTTGGCTACTACCTTGATTGGCAGTTCAGGATTTTTGAAATTCTGGATATGCTGCGCCAAGTCAACCTTGAGAATGTCCTCGTTGACTACGGTCACATTGTCAAAATCACGCAAGGTATCTGCCAAAATTGGCACCAAACGGTGGTCAATCTCAAAGGCCATAACTTCTGCCGCACGCTCAGCCAAAAATTCCGTCAAGGCCCCAATTCCTGGCCCGATTTCGATGACATTAACCTGATCATCAATTTCAGCTGTATCCACGATTTTTTGAAGGATATTGGTATCTGTCAGGAAATTTTGCCCGAAGGACTTTTTAAAGGTAAAACCGTGACGCTCCAGCACTGCCTTGGTCACGCTATAATCTGCAATTCTCATTTATTCTCTTTTCTATTTATTAGCTAAAAACAATATATAGAACCCACATAATTCCTAGTACCAATACAATCCAAAACACAAAATGAATACGATGCTTGTTTGAATCGGATCCAGTCATATCAAGCGCTTTCTTATCTTCTTGGGGGTTCATTTTCTTCAATTCATCCTGATAGGCAACCGAATCTAGAATATTGTCTTCTGGCAATAATTCTGAAGCATAATAATCAGGAAAACCCATAGCAAGGCCAATTAAGTTCTTATCCGTTAGAGAAAAATCCAAATCTTCTGGTTGATTTTCCTGAATAGCTCGGATATTTTTTAACAGTTTATCAGAAACTACAGACACTTGATTCATAAAAACTACATCCAAAACATCAAATCCAAGCACATCACCGTCTTTGACATTTGCAAGAATATAACGAACAAAGGCATCATATAGTTGCAAGGCTTGCGGGGCATTTTCTTCTAAAAAAGACCGATTTTGGAGGGCATTTTGCTGGAATTTTTCAATAGAAAGCAAGATATCTACATTCTGCTCTTGGTAAAACTTTTCTGCTTCCTCTTCATCTTCTTCGAGTTTTTCTGCTGTTTTCCAGAGAGCAATCGGAGCTTTTAAATCTTCTTCATCCCAAAACAATTGCCAAAAATAGGGTATTGTGTAAATTCCCGCTGTTAGAATACGGGCTTCATCTCCGTTTTTTAAGTAAATATAACTTCTATTTGCCATATCATTTCCTTTCACAATCTTTGAAAAAGGTTAGTGGTTCAAGTAGGATGTAGATAAAACTATATAGTTTCCAATTTTTCATGCCCAATCGAAAACCTAGACTTCATTTAAAAAGATGTTTCATAAAAGCACCAAGGGACGATAACAATACATGACCAGTTCAACCTCGGTCAGGACATCATCTGCAATTCTCATTTATTCTCTTTTCTAATATAGTATGCTTCCGGGGTATAATGATAGAGCAAAACAAATAAGGGAATCTCAGTAATTCCTTCCAGAATCTCTTTTAAGACCACATCTGGATGGATAATCTCTCGTGTTTTGGTGAAATAAACACCTTGTTCCCCATTTCGATTACGGAGTTCCCAAGCGACATTGTTTCCTTGAACAGACGGCAAATAACGTTCCCTTTCTAGAAAGTCAAAAAATTCTTTCACCGTCATATCTTCAGGAATCTCAAATTCTATCTCATGGGGCAGTACATCATCCCCCATACACACAGACTCTCTGTCAACTTGTATTTTCATTTCAATCTGTCCTTATAAGTTTCTATTTGAACGCTATCAAAATAAATCTAAGTACCTCTATTGTAACACATTCCCTTTGTATTTTTGAGCTATCTAGCTATTATCATAACTTTCCATAGCCTCTTCCACTTCTGCCAAGGTTACGCCAAACAACTCTAAACGCTTGAGGAGTTGCTTGCCGTTGGAATAGCCGATGCGGAGCTGTTCGCCTAGATACTCTCTACGCCTACGACTGTCTGCTCCCGCTAGGAAACCAAGGCGAATCAAGTCGCTGCGACTGATGTCAAACTCGTTCTCGTTTTGAAACTGCTCTGTCACCTGAGCCAGCGCTGTTTTCAAGTCCTCATAGCTAGCATGTTCGATTCCCAGAGAACGTCCCTTGGTCTTGGATTTGGGAACCGCTTCATCTCGTTTGAGAAAGGCATGCTGAACTGTCGGAATGGCCGTCATAATCATGCGCCGAATCCGCTCCCCATTAAAATCTGGATCTGTAAAAACAATGACTCCATGCAGTTCATGCAAGCGACGAATGCGCTCTATATCTTGGTCATTTATTGCGGAACCTCGTGTTTCGTAGGTCTCTACATCAAAGTAGCGTTTGAGATTGACCGTATCATCGCGACCTTCGACCACGATGACTTGGGAAATTTTTTCTTTCATCACTTGCTGTCCAATCCAAAGATACGCTCTGCATTGGTAGTTGTTACTGCGGCTAACTCCTCAGTCGTCATCCCACGCAAGTCGGCAATAAAATCCACCACATAGCGAGTATAGGCTGTTTTGTTTTCACGACCACGTTTAGGAACAGGAGCCAGGTAAGGGGCATCCGTTTCTACCAAAATCTTATCCAAAGGAAGTTCCCTAGCAGCCTCTTGGATATCCGTCGCTTTCTTAAAGGTCACCACACCTGAGAAAGAAATGGTCATGCCAAGCTCGACAAACTTCTCAGCCCACTCCAAAGAACCTGAGAATGAGTGCATAATCCCACCACGAGGACCAACGCCCTCGCTCCTGATAATCTCATAAGTATCTTCCAGCGCATCACGAGTGTGGACCACAAAAGGCAAATCCAAGTCCTTAGACAGCTGAATCTGACGACGAAAAACCTGCTCCTGCACTTCCTTAGGTGCTGTCATCCAGTGGTAGTCCAGACCAATCTCACCCAAGGCAACAACCTTGGGATGTTTTAGTTTTTCAAGCAAGTAAGCCTCGACCTCATCTGTGTAAGTCCCTGCTTCCGTCGGATGCCAGCCAATAGTTGTGTAGAGTTGCTCATACTTCTCCACCAACTCTAGGGCACGCTCAATGGTCGGCTTATCAAAACCAACAATATTCATCCGAGTCACACCCATCTCAGCAGCCAAGGCGATTTCTTCGGCCTCACGTCCTGCAAATTCTTCCACATTTAAATGTGTGTGCGTATCAAAAATCATCTCTTCTAACCTCATTTTCTTCCATCTATTATACCAAAAATAGCATCCCTCGGCTTGGAAAAATATCCAAAAACCAGTCATTCTCCCTTGACTGCCCTTTTTCAAAGCAGTATAATAACACTTATTGAAATTTTCATCAAAGGAAAAGAAAATGTTTAGAAAATTAAAATATACCTTTATCGGTCGACCACTCAAGTCTCTCACAGACGGCGAAGGGGGATTGCTTGGAAAAATGCAGGCCTTGGCCATGTTGTCAAGTGACGCTCTGTCTTCTATTGCCTATGGACCTGAACAAGTCATTCTCGTTTTAGTTAGCCTCTCTCCTCTCGCTATTTGGTGGAGCCTCCCTATCGGTATTTTTGTCCTCTTACTGCTCGCTAGTTTGACCATTTCCTATCGTCAAATCATCCACGCCTATCCTCAAGGTGGAGGAGCTTATATGGTCACTCGGGAAAATCTCTCTCCTGAACTAGGCTTGATTGCAGGGGGCAGCCTCCTTGTTGACTATATGCTGACAGTAGCCGTATCCGTTGCTTCTGGAGCTGATGCTATTACTGCAGCCATCCCTGCCCTCCATCCCTATAATCTTCATATCTCTATTTTCCTAGTCTGCCTGCTCATGCTCTTGAATTTAAGAGGCTTGAAAGAATCTGCCAGCTCTCTGATGATTCCCGTCTACCTCTTTATCTTCAGTACTGTCTTTCTCTTGCTTTATGGGTTCTTTCAACTATTTACAGGTTCCCTAAACTATCAGGCGACTTCAACCATTGGACAAACTGTTCCGAGCCTCTCCATCGTTCTCCTATTGAGAGCCTTTACCAGTGGCTCTGCCTCTCTGACAGGGGTTGAAGCTATTTCAAATGCGGTACCATTTTTTAAAACTCCGAAAGAAAAGAATGCTGCTCAGACTTTGACCATCATGTCGCTGATTTTAGGATTTCTTTTTGCAGGCATTACCTTCCTAAACTACTGGATGGGTATCACGCCTCAACACGGAGAAACCATCCTTTCGCAAATGGCCAAGGGCATTCTTGGTGATTCATTCTTTGGTCATGCTAGCTACTATCTCTTCCAGTTCTCGACAGCCTTGATTCTAGCCGTAGCTGCAAATACTGGCTTTTCAGCCTTCCCTATGCTGTCCTACAATATGGCTAAAAACAAGTACATGCCCCATCTCTTTATGGAAAAAGGGGATCGCCTTGGCTACTCCAACGGTATCTTAACTCTGGCTTTTGGAGCTATGATCCTTCTTCTCATTTTTAATGGCAATACTGAACGCTTGATTCCTCTTTATACTATCGGAGTCTTCGTTCCCTTTGCCCTTTCTCAGACTGGTATGATTCGCCATTGGAAAAAGGAAAAAGGAGCAAACTTCTTAAAATCTGCCTTCGCTAATATCCTTGGGGCCATCATTTGTTATGCCATTGTCCTCATTTTACTCCTCTTCAGACTGGGTGATATCTGGCCTTTCTTCCCAATTATCCTAGTTTTAACCTTCCTCTTTTTGTCCATTCACAACCATTACCAAAAAGTGGCAAAACAACTACGACTCTACGAAGGAATTGAAAAGCGCACTTATGACGGCAACCTTGTCCTTGTCCTAGTAGGAAATGTCACTCGAGTAAGTGTCGGAGCCATTAACTACGCTCAAAGTATCGGTGACGAAGTGTTGGCCATGCACATTTCTACTAAAGAAACGGCTGAAAAAGACCAAGAAATTCTTCAGGAATTTGCCGATTACTTCCCAAATATCACTCTGAAGAATATCAATACCAGCTACCGCGACATCATCACCCCTAGCGTTAAGTATGTCAAACGAATCGCCCAAGAAGCTAAGCAAAAAAACTACACCGTTACAGTCCTTGTCCCACAGTTTATCCCTAACAAGCCTTGGCAAAATATCCTGCACAATCAGATGAGCCTCAAACTAAAATACGCTCTCAGATGGCATGAAGACGTCGTTGTCGCTAGTTACTCTTATCACTTAAAAGAATAAAGAAAAGGCCCTACCAGAACCAAAAAGCGTCTGGTGGGGCCTTTTTCTGAATCCAGCCACTATGCTTAACTAAAAAGCATGACTAGGAATATTATTGAATATGGTTAGCTAAATCTTCCTGAGCTTTTTTATTGGACTCAGTTTTTTCTTTTTGCCATTTTTCATAAAGTTCTTGGTACTGTTTCGCAGTCACGGGATCTTTTTGCAATTCAACATATTTGTAGTTATCCGCATCCCCTTTGTGTCCGACAAATGAGAAGGCTCCTGTAAACGGTACAGTCTTACGGAAGATTGGATTAGCCCCTCCACTTTGAACTGGTAGAAAGAGAGCACTATCTGTTAGCCAAGCTTGAACTTCAGCAAATTTTTCATAGCGAGTCTGAGTGTTTTCAACTTCTTTATCTGCCTCATCTAACAACTTCTTGTAGGTAGGGAGACCGATTTTTTCCTTGACATCATTGTCTTTTCCTGGGGTCAAACCAAGATTTTTTAACTGAGAACCAGAGTCTGGATCCAAGAGGTCAAGATAGGTTTTCGGATCTGAGTAATCTCCGCTCCAGCCTGAGATGTCGATGTCATAGTCCTTTTGTTCAGCTGTGTCAGCAAAGAAGGTTGCATTGTCTTTCTCGTCTGGAGAAAGTTGAATCACATCGATAACAATATTATCTGATCCAAGTGTCTCCTCAACTGTCTGCTTGAAAGAACTTGCTTGCTGTACATCCAACTTGGCAGTCTGGTCTACTGGCATGTCTAAATGGATAGGGAAGGTCACACCTTCTGCCTGCAAACTTTCTTTGGCTTTGGCAAATTCTGCCTTGGCTTTATCAGCATTCAGGAAAGCAGGTTGCGCGTCATTCAGATTAATATTTGACCACTCTGTACCATAGTTGACCATCTTTTCATTGACAGCATCTCCAAAATTCTTTCCACCGATTTGAACAAAGTTGCTTGGTGTGACAGTGTTTCGAAGGATACGGTCAGCTCCATCTTCTCCATTTGTCTGGGCAGCGTAGGCATGACGGTCAAAGGCAAAGTTAATCGCCTGACGGAAGTCTTTATTTTGCATAGCTAGACGCGAATCTGTTTTTTCTTTATCCGTCTGTTTCATGGTTTGATTGTAACTTTGACGGTTGACATTGAAGAGATAGTAGAAAGTCACAGCATCCTGAGGAGTATAGGTAATCTTATCTTCATTCCCTTTTTTCAGCTGGTCAAAGACAGAACTTGTCGGGAAGATACGTCCGTCTGTGTAGTTGCCTTCTAAGAATCCTCGAGCTAAACTATCTTGGTCTGAACCATCATAGAAGGAAAGTTTTACCTTCTCAATCTTGACATTGTCCTTATCCCAGTAATTAGGGTTCTTTTCAAACTCAATTAAAGATTTTGAAGTGAAAGACTTGAACAAGTATGGCCCATTGGACAGGATGCTAGAAGGCGTTACACTTCCAAAATCATCACCCTTAGATTTCAAAAAGGCTTCATTGACAGGACTCAAAATCCCCCCTGTTGTCTTTGAATTCCAATAAGACTCTGGCTTGTTCAAGGTGTATTGGAGAGTATAGTCGTCCACTGCCTTGACTCCAACCGTCTCAAAGTCAGATGTCTTCCCTTCGACATAATCTGCCAAACCTTTGATTGAATCCCGTACCAAGTACAAGTTCTCAGCCTTTTTATCCGCTGCATACTTGAGACCCGTCACAAAGTCATGAGCTGTCACTTTAGCGTATTCTTCTCCTTCAGAGGTATACCACTTAGCCCCTTGGCGGATTTTGTAGGTATAGGTCAAACCATCTTTTGATACAGTCCATGACTCTGCCATAGAAGGGACGAGATTGCCGTACTTATCATTTTCCAACAAACCATCAATCAAGTTTGTCGTAATGCTAGAGGTCGAGCCACGTGTTGAAGTGATATAGTCTAATGTATCTGGATTGCTTGCAAATACATAAGAGTAGGTTTTATCTGTATTTGATTGTGCCGAACTACAAGCCGCCATCAAGAAGCTTGCGCTCAAAATTCCAGCCCCTAGTAGGAGGGCTTTTGATTTCTTCATAACTGTTCTCCATTTTTTATAGTATGTGAAATATTATACACTATTTCAGAAAAAATATAAAGCATTTACAAACTGATATTATAGGAAAAAGAAAAGCCAGTAGACTCGAGTTCCTACTGACTTCTTTGTTGAATTCGTTTGGATTAAGCAGCCAAAACTTTGCGTCCTTTACGACGACGAGCTGCCAATACGCGACGACCGTTTTTAGTTGACATACGGTTACGGAATCCGTGTTTGCGCGCACGACGAAGTTTACTTGGTTGATAAGTACGTTTCACGATGAATACCTCCTCATAGATTTTGTATTCGTTTAGCCGGCTATAAAGTGATCAGTTACTAAACATACTTTACTATTCTATCTGATTCTGCCACTTTTGTCAATAGCTCCAAGCAAATGTTTTCTAGCTTTTCCTATGAAAGCCCTATCTACGATATTGTTTCAAGAAACGAGTCATCTTTTCTTGGATTTGTGCTAGTTCGTCCACTCGTGGAAGGTAAACGATACGGAAATGGTCTGGTTCTTGCCAATTGAAGCCGCGACCATGAACCAAAAGAACCTTTTCTTGCTTCAAGAAATCAAGAACGAACTGTTCATCGTCATCGATGCGATACATATTGCGGTCAATTTTAGGGAAGATATAAAGACCCGCCTTCGGCTTGACCGCAGACAAACCTGGAATATCTTGAATAGCATTGTAGATGAAGTTTCTTTGCTCGTAGATCCGTCCACCAGGAAGGAGCAATTCGTCCACTGACTGGTGACCTCCTAGTGAGGTTTGTACAACTTGCTGGGCCAAAACATTAGAGCAAAGGCGCATATTGGACAGCATATTAAGACCTTCAATATAGCCCTTGACATGTGTCTTAGGTCCAGATAAGACCATCCAACCTACACGGAAACCAGCGATACGATGGGATTTCGAAAGACCGTTCATGCTGACACAGAAAACATCTGGTGCCAAGCTCGCCACAGGCGTATGCACATGCCCGTCCATCACCATGCGGTCATAAATCTCATCTGCAAAGATGATCAAGTCGTTTTGACGAGCGATTTCAATAATCTCCAACAAGAGTTCCTTAGGATAAAGGGCTCCAGTTGGGTTGTTCGGATTGATAAGAACGATTGCCTTGGTATTGGAAGTGATTTTTGACTTGATATCGTCAATATCAGGATACCATTCTGCAGCTTCATCACAGATATAGTGAACCGCATTTCCCCCAGCTAGGCTGACAGCGGCTGTCCAGAGAGGATAGTCCGGCATGGGCACCAAGACCTCATCTCCATTGTCCAGAAGCCCCTGCATGGACATGACAATCAGCTCACTGACACCATTTCCAAGGTAGATATCATCAATGTCCACATTGGGAAAGTTCTTCAGTTGGCAATACTGCATGATGGCCTTACGGGCTGAGAAAATCCCTTTAGAATCAGAGTAACCTTCGCTATCACGCGCATTCATAATCAAGTCATGAATGACCTCATCTGGTGCTGTAAAGCCAAATTCTGCTGGATTCCCTGTATTCAGACGTAAAATCTTTTCTCCGTTTGCTCGCATCCGCATAGCTTCTTCCAAAACAGGGCCACGGATATCATAGGCAACATGCTCTAACTTACTAGACTTGTTATATTCTTTCATCTTGTTTCCTCAATTCACCGAGATAGTAACATTATACCACTAGAAAGGGAATGCGACAAGTTTCCTGAAATGAGCAAACAAAGAAAAAACTCACAACGACTAGGTTCTCACCGTCTAAATAACTAGAAGGAAGAACCATTTCTCACATACCAAAAGACAAACCTAGAAAGACTAATGCTAAAAAGGAATCATACAAAAGATTAAACATGAGAAAGAGACCCCACGTGACCAAATAGTCCAAGCGACCACTTCTCTTTGCAATCACAAATAAAATGATGTGGTAGACTAAGTGAAAGAGAAGAAAACCAACAAAACCTGGATAGAGAATAGGCACGACTCTTTCCAGCTGCCAAAGCATCACTACTTCTCCTACAAGTGATGCAAGGATAATTCCATGATAAAGAAGGCTTATTTTTTTAGAAGCTTGAACAAAATCTTTCATACTTTCTCATCCCTTCACTATGTTTCCTAATATCCCGTTTTCTTTTATTTTAACATATCTCCACCAAATCGAATCTCCGATAATATTTATTTAAATATGATTTTTACTTTACTTCTTTAGTGAAAAGGATTACAATAAAAGTAAGAAAATTTCAGGAGGTTTCATTATGGCACAACGTTACCAAAATGTTATGGTTGCAATTGATGGTTCTAAAGAGGCAGACTTGGCTTTTGTTAAAGGTGTTTATACTGCTCTACGCAATGATTCCAAGCTCACCATTGCCCATGTTATTGACACACGCGCTCTTCAAAGCGTGTCTACCTTTGATGCTGAAGTTTACGAAGAACTCCAAGTCGACGCTGAAAGTTTGATGAAAGAGTACGAAAAACGTGCGAGAGATGCGGGCGTGACGGAGATTCACATCGTCATCGAAATGGGAAATCCCAAAACCCTCCTTGCCCGTACCATTCCAGACGCAGAAAATGTTGACCTGATTCTCGTCGGTGCAACAGGTCTTAACGCCTTTGAACGCCTCTTGGTTGGCTCTTCATCTGAATACATCCTCCGCCACGCAAAAGTTGATTTGCTCGTCGTGAGAGAACAAGAAAAAACATTATAGGAACATAAAAGGAGCCTGCTAGGCTCCCTTTTTTCTTACTTATTTCTCTCTTTATGTCGCTCATAAGCCTTGAGCTGACGCTGCAGTTCCTTTCTGATAGCAGGTTCTGGAGCATATTTTTCGTCCCAGTCATCCGGTTTTAAGATTTTATGTGTAACTGGATCAAAATGGGCTTTTCCATCAGGAAAAACCTTCCCCATGTTTGCCTCATGCACAATATCAAAGATGCGTTCTGGATCCACTCCCATCAAGGCAAAACTGCCGTAAGTAAAATACAGTGTATCGATTAGGGCATCAACCTGTCCAATTAGATCTTTTTGGGCAGGCGTTTTTTGCCTCACCTTTTCGGCTGCCTTATCAAGTGCCGCATGCATGCTGTTAAGTGCCTGCTGGAATTCTTCCTCCGAAGAACTTGCCGCGCGGACAAACTCTACTAATTCTTCAATTTTAAAGTCTGCACGATGGGTCGCCCCTTCAATATCCCATGCTTGTGGCTCTTCCTGCGTCCGTTCGTCCATCATGTGGTGGAAGGTCTTGACCTTATTAAAATGGTAATCTCGACTGACAAAAACTTTTTCTGAAGCCAAAACACCAAAGTGCTCGAGCGCCTTGTGGATGCCATCTTGTTGGTTACTTGCTGTAATGTGCTTGGCAACTTCTTTGACGCTACTACTGCCATTTCCCATAGCTACAGACATACCAACACCTGCCAACATTTCCAGGTCATTGTCTGAATCTCCGAAGGCCATGACTTGGTTGAGATCAAAACCATACTCTTTCCCAACTCGACGAATGCCTTCTAGTTTGGAATTCCCTTGGTTGATGATATCCGCAGCGAAGGGATTGCTTCGAGTCAATTTCAAATCTTCAAAATCACTTGCAGCTTTCTCAGATTCTTCGGGTGTCATCAGCATTAACACTTGATAGATTGGCTCATTGATCAAACGAAGTAGGTCATCTTCCTTTTGAGGGACTGCCTTGCTGACCATTCGATTAAAGGAACGGCTAACGGTTCTTGTCAGCACAGTCGGGATAAAACGGCTAACCAGCTGTGAAAAGGATCCGAGACCAAATGACATAATTTTCGAACCAACAACAGCATGCTCGGTTCCAAGAGCGATTTCTTTTCGCTCCTTTTTAGCATAGGCAATCAGTTGACGCAGACTTGACTTGGCAATCGGGCTAGCAAATAAGACTTTTTCTTTATTAAAGATATATTGTCCGTTATAAGTTATTGCAAAATCCAGATCTAAATCCTCCATCAATTCCTTGACAAAGAAAGGCCCCCGTCCTGTCGCCACTCCAACAAGCACCCCTTGTTCTTTCACAATCCTAATCGCGTCCTTAGTGGATTTCAAAACACTCTTACGATCGTTGACTAGCGTTCCATCGATATCAAAAAAAACAGCTTTGACTTCCATCCTATCCCATTCTCCCCTTTTGTGTTACAATGATTATACCACATTTCAGAGAGAGTGAGTAAATCATGCCTAAGAAAATCCTTGTTTTACATACAGGTGGGACTATTTCCATGCAAGCTGACGCCACTGGAGCCGTTGTAACTAGCCAGGAAAATCCCATGAACCATGTTTCCAATCCGCTTGAAGGGATTGAGGTTCATGCCCTAGACTTTTTTAACCTACCGAGTCCCCATATCAAACCCAAGCATATGCTTGCACTCTATCATAAAATCAAAGAGGAAGCAGACCACTACGATGGGGTTGTCATCACACATGGGACAGATACGCTAGAGGAAACTGCCTACTTCCTTGATACCATGGAAATCCCACACATGCCCATCGTTCTAACTGGAGCTATGCGTAGTTCCAACGAACTCGGTAGCGACGGTGTATACAACTATCTGAGTGCTTTACGAGTTGCCAGCGATGACAAAGCAGCCGACAAGGGTGTCCTGGTCGTCATGAATGATGAAATCCACGCGGCCAAGTATGTTACCAAAACCCATACGACCAACGTCGGTACCTTTCAAACCCCAACACATGGACCACTTGGCCTCATCATGAAGCAAGAAATCCTCTACTTCAAAACGGCTGAACCTCGTGTCCGATTTAATCTCGAGCATATTCAAGGTCTGGTTCCTATCATCTCAGCCTATGCCGGTATGACAGACGAGCTGATTGATATGTTAGACTTGGAACAGCTGGATGGCCTAGTCGTTCAGGCCTTCGGAGCAGGTAATATCCCCAAAGAAACAGCTCAAAAGTTGGAAAATCTCCTCCAAAAAGGAATTCCAGTCGCCTTGGTCTCACGTTGTTTTAATGGCATTGCTGAACCTGTTTATGCCTACCAAGGGGGAGGAGTTCAATTACAAAATTCTGGTGTTCTCTTTGTCAAAGAACTCAATGCTCAAAAAGCTCGCCTCAAATTATTAATTGCCCTTAATGCTGGACTAAAAGGAAAAGCATTGAAAGACTATATGGAAGGCTAAACCCCTTCTCTAGAACGCAAAATCAGGAAATCTTCACGATTCCCTGATTTTTTCTATTTACGTTTTCGTGTCGAACGACGTTCTGTCAAGCCGTGAGGTAAAAGAACCTCACGTTCTTCCAACTCTTCTTTATGCATAATCTTGGTCAACATACGCATACTGATAGCACCAAGGTCGTATAGAGGTTGAGCAATTGTCGTTAAGTTTGGACGAGTGAATCGTGCAATTTGAGAATCATCTGTCGTAATGATTTCAAACTCTTCCGGTACAGAAATACCGTGATCTGCCAAGCCATTTAACACACCCGCAGCCAATTCATCACCTGTCACAACTGCAGCTGTAGCCTGTGAAGAAACCAAGCGCTCCGCCAAGGCATAGCCATCATTGTAGCTGTATTTAGACTCAAATACCAAGCCCTCGCTATAAGGAATTCCTGCCTTTTTCAATGCTTCCTTGTAACCAATCAATCGAATTTTGCCGTTAATATCGTCAACAAGTGGCCCACTGACAAAGGCAATCTTTTCATTTTCCTGAAGCAAATAGGTGACAGCATCAATCGTTGCTTGTTTGTAATCAATATTGACACTTGGAAGTTGGTGTTCAATATCCACAGTACCGGCAAGAACAACCGGTGTCCGTGAACGAGAAAATTCTGAACGAATCTTTTCAGTCAAGTGATAGCCCATAAAAATGATCCCGTCAACCTGTTTTGAAAAGAGAGTATTAACTACTGAAACTTCTTTTTCATCGTCTTCATCACTGTTGGCTAGGACGATATTGTACTTATACATCTCTGCAATATCATCAATCCCCTTGGCTAGGGTTGAAAAATAGCCATTAGTGATATTTGGAATCACAACACCAACTGTCGTGGTTTTCTTGCTGGCCAAGCCACGCGCTACCGCATTTGGACGGTAGTCAAGACGATCAATCACCTCTAGAACTTTTTTACGAGTATTCTCTTTGACATTCTTATTGCCATTCACTACACGGCTAACAGTTGCCATTGAAACCCCAGCTTCACGGGCAACATCATAAATCGTTACTGTATCATCTGTGTTCATTCTGTTTCCTTTCTATATTGAAAATTTCGCTTTCATACATCTGCTTACTCCATTTTATCACTTATTGTAAACACTTTCAAGTATTTTTTAGAGAAACTTTGAAAAAATTTCACAACCTATTCCCATTTTGAAAAAGCGAGTACGATTTCTTGATTTTTGGGATGTTTTGCTGTATGATAAGGAAAAATAAAAGGAGGGAGGGAATGTTTATGGCTTTTACAAATACTCAGAGACGTTCTGCCAGTTTTGGTGTTGTGACCAGCTTGCCTGACGATGTTATCGATTCTTTATGGTTTATTATCGATCATTTTTTGAAAAATGTCTTTGAATTAGAAGAGGAACTAGAATTTCAACTACTAAACAACGAGGGGACCATCACCTTCCATTTTTCTAGCCAGCACCTGCCGACTAGTATCGACTTTGATTTTAATCATCCTTTTGATCCCCTTTACCCTCCTAAGGTTCTTGTTTTAGACATGGACGGGAAAGAAACCATCCTCCTTCCTGAAGAAAATGACCTATTTTAAAAACTCTAGCTTCTCGGCGCAAAATGCTGAGGAACTAGAGTTTTTTCTATTTGTTCAATTCTTGATACAAGTAGCGTATCGGCTGTTTGAGTACTGGATGGATAAAATGGGGAGCTATTTCCACTAACGGTTCAAGGACAAAGAGGCGTTCTGCTATATAAGGATGAGGCAAGATGAGGTCGTCTGTATAAATGACCTGGTCCTCCACAAAAAGCAGGTCCAAATCAATCAAACGAGGTCCCCAATGCACTTCTCTCACTCGTCCCATTTCTGACTCAATGGCTAACAAGGTCTCTAATAAGACTGGAGCGGGTAGCCAGGTTTCTACTTCAACCACCTGATTGGCAAAGCTATCTTGTTCTACACCACCCCAAGGCTCCGTCGCTAAGACACTGGACTCTTTGAGAATATGGATACCTCGAGTCCGCAGTTTATCAATAGCTTGTTCCAAGTTCGCTTTCTTGTCCCCCATATTACTTCCTAGAGCGATAAAGGCCCGCTGCTTACGACGGTGAATGGTCACCGAGCAGGTATCCAACGGTAAATGCACTGGAGCCCAAGGTTTTTTTAGTTCCAACTCAATTTCTTGGACAAGAGGATAAGTCTCAAAGGTACGTTCAACTAGTTTGTAGGCTACCGTTTCAATCAAGTCCTCAGTTGTTTCCTGAAACCAAGTCGTCCACTGCTGACAAAGTTCGCCGTAATGGATAGAAGCCGCCAAATCCAAGTCTGTCGCTGCCTTGGTCATATCATAGGATAGGGTCGCCAAAATGACAAACTTTTGCCCTAGCTCTTTTTCACTTGGAAAGAGTCCGTGATAAGCAAATATTTCCAAATCTTTAATCTGCAGTTGATCCATAACTTCTCCTTTCTAGAAAAATCCGCTTGAAGCGGATTCTTTTTATAGTCCCATTAGACGATAAGCCTGATCTCGGAGATCCTTATCGGTCTCAAATAGACCTCGAGCTACTGTCGTCAATGTTACAGTGCCTGGTTTTCGAACACCACGCATGCTCATACACATATGCTCTGCCTCAATGACAACAAAGGCTCCCTTAGCCCCCAGATACTCCATCAAGGCATCGGCCACTTCGATATTCAATCGTTCTTGAATCTGTGGTTTTTTAGCATAGACTTCAACCGTACGGGCTAACTTGGACAAGCCTGCCACACGGCCATCTGGAATGTAGGCAATGTGTGCTCTCCCATAAAAGGGCAAGAAGTGGTGTTCACACATGGTGTGGAAAAAAATATCCTTTTCCACTACCATATTGTCATCAATAATTTCAAAGGATTTTGACAAATGTTCCTCCGCAGTCTGACCAAGACCTGAAAAAATCTCTTGGTACATACGGGCTACACGAGCAGGTGTTTCCTGTAATCCCTCGCGTTTAGCATCCTCACCGACGGCCTCGATAATCATTTTTACAGCCGCTTCAATCTTTTGTGTATCCATTCTCTAGTTATTCCTCTCCATCAGGTAGGCTCTCACTTGGTTCAAGAAATACAAGGAACCCGTGACAATCCTAACTGTTTGTTTCTCTTCATTTTTATCTGTCAATTTCTGCTCTAGAAAATCCGGCCAACTTTGGTAATTGAGATTTCTAGACTTGGCTGTCTCTTTCAGCACGTTTTCATCAGTCGCCCGACTATCGTCAAAATGTGTCAGGGTAAGCTCGGTATCTAGCATTTCCCCTAGCAAGTCCAGCATATCATCCAAGGCCTTGGTTTTGATGCAGGTAAAGAGGATTTCCTTATGATAATCCGCAAAGCGTTCTTGCAAGGTTGCTAATAAAGCCTTGATAGCATGGGGATTATGGGCCCCATCCAAAAGCAGCAAGGGGTCACTAGACAGAACCTCCAAACGCCCTGGCCAACTGGTTTCTTTCAAAGCTTGAGCAACCAAGTCATTACTTGCTAACTCTCGTCCAGTCTCCTGACAATAAGTGTCTAGGAGGGCAAGCGCCATCCCCGCATTCTCTATCTGATGTAAACCAATCAGACCAGTCTGGAAACGACCTTGTCTGACAGCACTTGTATAGTCAAAGACCTCTCCTGTCACCACACTTTCTTGATGACTGACTTGATAATCACTCCCATAGGCAAGTCTCGGCGCATTTTTCCCTTCCGCAATGCGGTCGATAACAGTCAAGGCTGCTGGAGTAATGCGACCTGTCACCAAGGGAATGCCTTGCTTGATAATACCAGCCTTCTGCTCTGCTATGGCTTCCAAGGTGTCACCAAGTAGGGCTACATGATCCAGTCCAATAGTCGTAATTCCTGTTAAAATTGGCTGGCAAACATTGGTACTATCCAGAAGGCCACCCATACCGACTTCCATGATGGCCACATCAACTTTTTCAGTGGCAAAGTAATCATAGGCAAGAGCTGTGACAATCTCAAATTCAGTCGTTCCTTGTAATGCAACGCTCCTCTCCCCCTCAAGCAAAGAGCGATAAACTGCCATCATGGCTTCTAGTCTCACTTCGGGAATGGATTCACCATTGATGCTAATCTGGTCTGTATAATGAATGAGATAGGGCGAGCTGAAAACACCAACTCTCAGACCTAGCTTTTCCAGCATATTTTTCAAAAAAGCAATGGTCGAACCCTTGCCATTGGTCCCTCCGATATGGATAACCTTGAGTTTGAGATGGGGATTACCTCGCAGGGCTAGGAGTTCTACCATTCGCTCCAAGCCAAAATGCGGTTGATCCGTCCGATAGTGGGCAATCCACTGATTGTTTTCAATTTCTTTCATCTTATTTATATTGTTTTAAATCTAGATTTTCCGCATCATCTGCCAAACGAATGGCTGACGCAATTTCAACTGCCATCTTATGACTGGCTACATCGTGCACGCGCACCACTTCGACACCCTGTCTCGCAGCGATACTGGTCACATGAGCAGAGGCCGTGTCCCGATTGCGGAAGCCAAGTTCTGTCTCAGGATTGACTTCAAAACCATTTTCTTCCAGGATATTGATAACAAATCGCTTACGCGAAACTCCAAGAAAGATTGGATAGCCTTTCTGATGCAGTTTATCCAAATCCCGTAGAAGGAGTAGATTTTCTTTCTTAGTCAGACCAAAGCCGATTCCTGGATCCAGCATGATCTTGCCTTTCGAAATCCCTGCTTTCTCCGCTCTTGCTAGAACGCGGTCAAAGAACGCGGTCATCAAATCTTCTACTGGTAGTTGTTCAAAGTACGCCAAGTCTTCATTTGTAAAAGGATCCCCAAATCCAAAATGCGGGAATATGAGCGAACTAGGGTGTTGAGGTCGAACCATGACTGGATTAAACATGATGACTACTTGCGCACCAGCCTTAGCAACCACATCCGCCATTTTCTCATCTCCCATGAGACCAGTGATATCGTTGACCAGATTGGCGCCAGCAGCCAAAGCAGTCTCTGCCACCTGACTTTTCCAAGTATCGATAGAAATGAGGACATCACTTTCCTCACGGATAGCTTTGATGACTGGAACAACACGCTGGATTTCCTCTTCTATCTCAACATAGCTACTTCCAGGACGAGTCGATTCTCCACCGATATCTAGCATACTTGCTCCTTCAGCTATCAATTTACGAGCTTGCTGAAGAGCCTGGTCAACAGCAAAAAACTGCCCACCATCCGAAAAGGAATCTGGGGTTACATTGATAATTCCGCAAATGGCTGTTTTTGCCTGACTAGCTTTATTGGACATACGGTCACTCCTCAAGATTTTTCACCACATTATTTCTCTATTTTACCATAAAAAGAAAAAGATGGATACGCCCGCATTCATCTTTTCCAAGTAAGGAAATGGTCTAGAAAGGCAAGCCTACATTTCGACTAATCAAAACCAGTAAAGCCAGCAAACAAAAGGCAATACCATTGACAATCATATGAAGCAAGATCGACATCTCTAAACGTTCTGTTCTGTAGGCTGTCCAAGTTAAAACTGTCGACATTCCTCCATAGATAAGGAGAGAAGGCAGATTGGTCGGTGTGTGGAGCAAGGCAAAGACGACTGCACCTACAAGATAACCCAACTTCTCCTTCCCACGGAAGATCTTTTTAGGGATAATTCCACGACACAATATTTCCTCACAAATAGGAGCAATCAGAACCAGTAAGAAAAAACTGGAAATCAGCGAGCTATTCTGAACCAGATTATTAATAGTTGATTGATTGCTGGTCGTAGATTCATTCATCAGACGGAGCAAGGCAGATCCGAATAAGTTACTTGTGAAAATAACCAAATAACTCAAAACCAAGCGGGCCAGATCTTTTGCCTTGAAAAAAGAAAGATTGAAGGTCGCAATCTCTGTTTTTCGCGCACTAAAGATAAAAACAGTTAGAATAGCGACCGACAGCAAAGCCACCAAGAGTCCTGACTGTAGGAGTGGGAATTGTCTAGCGGATAAAAGGGCAGATAAAATTAAGGGAAGTTGAGATAACACCAGTCCTATTAAAAAAATCAACACCCATATTCCTCTATCCAGAATTTCTTGCCAGATACTTTTTTTCTTCATGATATACCTCCTTATAATAAAAAGGGGAAGACCCCCTTTCTATATTATACCATTTATAGCGCCATGCTGATATAGTTCAGGATAAACAAGGCATCCAAAATCCAAATCATCACGTGCACATCCTTGGCTTGACCTTTGACAAGTTTTGTCAAGGTGTATGTCAAGAAACCAACTGCGATCCCTTGAGTGATTGAGTAGCTGAATCCCATGAAGATCGATGTAAAGAAGGCAGGAACAGCCTCAGCCATATCATCCCACTGGATGTTTTTCAAGCTACCAAGCATCATAATCCCAACGATGATCAAAATTGGTGCTGTTGCAGCTGTAGGAACAATCGCTAGAAGTGGGCTAAAGAAGCTAGATAGAGCAAAACAGATCGCAACCACTAGGGCTGTCAAACCAGTACGTCCACCAGCACCGATACCTGCCGCAGACTCAACATAGGTCGTAACGTTTGAAGTACCTGCAATGGCACCTACCGAAGTTGCTACCAAATCAGAATATAGAGCCTTGTCCAATTTAGCGGACTCGTGGTTTTCTCCACTTGTCGCAACGATACCAACTTTTTCACCAGTACCGATAAGAGTACCAATTGTGTCAAAAATATCCGTTAGTGAGAAGGCAAGAATAGCCATCAAGGTTTCTGGTAAACGTGAAGTGTTTGAAATCAAAGATCCTAAACCTTCTGAACCAAGAGCAGCACCAAACAAAGTTCCTAGATCATTAATCGCTGATGAAAGATTGTTGCTAGCGAAGTCAATCCCTGACAAATTCACAACACCAACAGCAATGGCAAGCACAGTCGTTGTTAAAATAGAAAGAATGATTCCCCCCTTGATTCCCTTGATAACAAAGAAAATCGTAATAGCAAGACCTGCAAGTGCGACCAACACTGCTGTGTTGTTAAAGTCAACCAAACCTGGAACTGCTGAAGAATTTGCTGTAATAGCTGCTTGAGCTTTATCTGCTCCCTCACCAGCAACAGTATAGGTACCTGGATCAATAGAGAATTTCAAAAGACCAGCATTCTTAATCCCTACATAAGCAAGAAAAACACCGATACCCGCTGAAATAGCAGAACGAAGGGCAGTAGGAATTGACTCAATGATCATTTTACGAACATTTGTCAAGGTAATAATCAATGAAATAATCCCACAGATAAAGACCATGGCCAAAGCTTCTTGCCATGAATAACCAAGCCCGAAAACAACTGTGAAGGTAAAGAAGGCATTGAGTCCCATACCTGGCGCTTGAGCGTAAGGCAGGTTAGCATAGAAAGCCATCATCAAGGTACCAGCTACTGCACCGATAATCGTTGCAAGAAAGACACCTTGGGCAGGCATGCCAGTCTGTGAAAGCATTTGTGGGTTTACAAAGAGAATATAACTCATTGCAAAGAATGTTGTTAAACCAGCAAGCACCTCTGTACGGACATCTGTCCCGTGCTCTTTTAGTTTAAATAGTTTGTCCATTATGAATCTCCTTTTGTTTTTTACGAACAATATGAGTATTATAACATTTATTATTCACCTTTTCAATATGTTTGTTTGATTTATTTAACAAAATGAAATTTCTATTTTTTGTTTTGAGTCTGTTTTTCTTCTTTCTTTTTGATATATGATATAATAGTAGACATCTTATCTGGAATGTACTAGGAAGGTTTATATGACTAAAAAAATTATCGCAGTCGATTTGGACGGAACCTTGCTCAATGGTGAAAGCAAGCTCTCCGATTTTACCAAAAAGACAATTAAAAAAATTTCAGAAAAAGGACACCATGTCATCATCACGACGGGGCGCCCGTATCGCATGGCAAAAGACTTCTACCGCGAACTAGAGCTACATACTCCTATGATTAACTTTAATGGTTCCCTCACCCATCTACCAGGACAGGCTTGGGCGCATGAAAAGTGCTTGACCTTGGACAAAAAATACCTTTTGGACATGGTCCAACGCAAAGAGGATATCCAAGCTGACTTTATTGCTGGAGAATACCGTAAGAAATTTTACATTACAGCTCCAAATGAAGAAATTGCGGACCCTAAACTATTTGGCGTAGAGAACTTCCAACCGGAAAATCAATTCAAACCCGAACGAGTAACCAAGAATCCTAACTGCATTCTCTTGCAAACAAGAGTCGATGATAAATACGCGCTGGCAGATGAGATGAATCGTTTTTATCAGCATCAACTAGCTATCAATACCTGGGGTGGCCCTCTCAACATCCTCGAATGTACACCCAAGGGGGTAAACAAAGCCTTTGCTCTAGAGTACATGCTCAATGTGATGAATCGTGATAAAAAAGACTTAATCGCCTTTGGAGATGAACACAATGACACCGAAATGCTGGCTTTTGCAGGCAAAGGATATGCCATGAAAAATGCCAATCCCGATTTGCTACCATATGCTGATGAGCAACTCTCTCTGACAAATGATGAAGATGGTGTTGCCCATACCCTACAAGATCTATTCCTATAACGCTTAACGCTCAAAAAGTTAGCTTGTGCTAGCTTTTTTGATTTTCACAATTTTTCAATTAATCNGCCTGTTTTCATTTTTTTATATTAAATTACTCTCTTATTTTTTCATACATTTCCACAAAATGTTTATATATTAACATTTTGTAAACGAGTTTTCATTGAAAATTAACACATATTTATAAGAAATGGTTGCTTTTTGTTTGAAAACGGTTTATACTTAAAGTTAGGCTTAAAGTTTTCTTAAACACACAGTCAAACATTTTAAAGGAGGAATGACAATAATGAGTATCGGAATCATTATTGCGAGCCACGGCGAATTTGCTGCGGGTATTCATCAGTCAGGATCTATGATCTTTGGTGAACAAGAAAAGGTTCAAGTTGTAACCTTTATGCCAAATGAAGGTCCAGATGATCTATACGCTAAATTCAACAACGCTGTGGCTGCATTTGACGCAGAAGATGAGGTTCTAGTATTGGCTGACCTTTGGAGTGGATCTCCATTCAACCAAGCTAGCCGCGTGATGGGAGAAAATCCTGAGCGTAAGTTTGCCATCATCACAGGGCTTAACTTGCCGATGTTGATCCAAGCCTACACTGAGCGCCTTATGGATGCTACTGCAGGTGTGGATAAAGTCGCTGCGAACATCATTAAAGAAGCCAAAGATGGCATCAAGGCTCTTCCAGAAGAGCTTAACCCAGTTGAGGAAGTTGCAACTGCTGCAACTGCTCCTGTAGCCCAAGCTGCTATTCCAGAAGGAACTGTTATCGGAGACGGTAAATTGAAAATCAACCTTGCACGTCTTGACACACGTCTTCTTCACGGACAAGTCGCAACTGCTTGGACACCAGATTCAAAAGCAGACCGTATCATCGTTGCTTCAGATAACGTTGCAAACGACGAGTTGCGTAAAGAATTGATCAAGCAAGCTGCTCCTAACGGAGTAAAAGCCAACGTTGTCCCAATCAAAAAATTGATTGAGGTTGCAAAAGATCCTCGTTTTGGTAACACACATGCTCTTATCTTGTTTGAAACACCTCAAGATGCCCTTCGTGCCATCGAAGGTGGCGTACCAATCAAGACCCTTAACGTTGGTTCTATGGCTCACTCAACAGGTAAAACAATGATTAACAACGTTTTATCTATGGACAAAGAAGACGTTGCAACCTTTGAAAAAATGCGTGACCTCGGTGTTGAATTTGATGTACGTAAAGTACCAAACGACACGAAAAAAGATTTGTTTGACTTGATTAAAAAAGCAAACGTTCAATAATTTTAATCTGTTTCTATCATTTTTGAAAACAGGATTAAGTACTTTATTAAAACTAAATAGAAAAGGAATAAAACCATGTCAGATATTTCAATCATTTCTGCTATCTTGGTTGTAGTTGTTGCCTTCCTTGCAGGTCTTGAAGGTATCCTCGACCAATTCCAATTCCATCAACCAATCGTCGCATGTACCCTTATCGGACTTGTAACAGGTAACCTCGAAGCAGGTGTTATGCTTGGTGGATCTCTTCAAATGATCGCCCTTGGTTGGGCTAACATCGGAGCTGCCGTAGCTCCTGACGCTGCTCTTGCATCTGTTGCTGCAGCGATCATCTTGATCAAAGGTGGTAACTTTACTACTGAAGGTATCGCCGTCGCAACAGCCACAGCTATCCCTCTTGCTGTAGCTGGACTTTTCTTGACAATGATTGTTCGTACAATCTCAGTTGCCTTGGTTCACTCAGCTGACGCTGCTGCGAAAGATGGAAACATTGCGGCTGTTGAACGCGCTCACTACTTTGCCCTTGTTCTTCAAGGTCTTCGTATCGCTATCCCTGCAGCCTTCCTTATCGCTATCCCTGCTTCTGCTGTTCAAGACGCTCTTGGCCTAATGCCAGAATGGTTGAATGGTGGTATGGCTGTCGGTGGTGCTATGGTCGTTGCCGTTGGTTACGCTATGGTTATCAACATGATGGCAACTCGTGAAGTATGGCCATTCTTCGCTATCGGTTTTGCTCTTGCAGCAATCTCTCAATTGACTTTGATTGCCCTTGGTGTCATCGGTGTTGCCCTTGCCTTCATCTACCTTAACCTTACAAAACAAGGTGGAAACGGTGGTGGCGGAGCTACGACTTCTAACGACCCAATCGGTGATATCCTAGAAGACTACTAGAAAGGGGAACAATCATGGCTGAAAAAATTCAATTATCAAAATCAGATCGTCAAAAAGTTTGGTGGCGTTCACAATTCCTTCAAGGTTCTTGGAACTACGAACGTATGCAAAACTTGGGTTGGGCTTACTCACTAATCCCAGCTATCAAAAAATTGTACACTAAAAAAGAAGACCAAGCGGCTGCTCTTGAGCGTCACCTTGAGTTCTTCAACACTCACCCATACGTAGCTGCTCCAATCATGGGGGTTACTCTTGCACTTGAAGAAGAGCGCGCTAACGGTGTTGAGATCGACGACGCGGCTATCCAAGGGGTTAAGATCGGTATGATGGGACCTCTTGCTGGTATCGGTGACCCAGTATTCTGGTTTACAGTTCGTCCTATCCTTGGAGCTCTTGGTGCATCACTTGCTGCATCTGGTAATATTGTTGGTCCTCTTCTCTTCTTCTTTGGATGGAATGCTATCCGTATGGCCTTCTTATGGTATACACAAGAGTTCGGTTACAAAGCTGGATCTGAAATCACTAAAGACATGTCTGGTGGTATCTTGAAAGATATCACTAAAGGAGCATCTATCCTTGGTATGTTCATCCTTGCTGTTCTTGTACAACGTTGGGTATCTATCAACTTTACTGTGAACCTTCCAGGTAAACAATTGGCTGAAGGTGCCTACATCAACTTCCCAGAAGGGCCTGTAACAGGTGGAGAATTGAAGGGAATTCTTGGTCAGGCTCTTAGTGGTTTGAGCTTGGATAGCGTTCAACCACAAACACTTCAAGGTCAGTTGAACTCATTGATTCCAGGATTGATGGGACTTCTCCTTACTTTCCTCTGCATGTGGTTGCTTAAGAAAAAAGTATCACCAATCGCAATCATCCTTGCTCTCTTTGCAGTAGGTATTGCAGCTCGTTTCCTTGGTATCATGTAATTCAAGCCATCGAGAATATAGATAAAAAAGAATCAGGATCAAATCCTGATTCTTTTTGTGTATCAACTTTTTCTTCTAGTCAGATAATGGAGGCTCCCAATCACCACTGCTAGGATGGCTACATAGAGTACTTGAGTGGTTTCTAGAGGCACAAAAGCTCCTCGCAGGATAAAAGTATTGGCAAGTACGCCAACAAGGGCTGCAAGGCTCAAAAACGTGAGCAAGACTAGTTTGTATCGATTAAAGGGAATGCTGACCTTGGCAACTAGACACAGACCATTGATCAAAGCAAGGAGGAAGCAAATAAATTTGACCTGACCTGGGACAGTGATAAAGAAATTGGTCAAAAGAACACTAGCAACCAGAACGCCACCACCAATCGCCGCGTTGGTTAGGATATCTCTCATAAAGTGAGTGCTAACCTTTTCTTTATTGGACTCAAAAGTCAGGAAGAAGGATGGAATCCCAATCGTAATGGCTGAAATGATTGTAAACTGAATGGGGATAAAGGCAAATTCCAAACCAAAGATCACACTCAAAATGGCAAAAACGATGGAGAAGAAGGTCTTTGTTAGAAAGAGAGAGGCGACCTTTTGGATGTTATTGATGACACGGCGTCCTTCCATCAAGATATCATAAAATACTGCAAAGTCATCTGTGAGAAAAACAATATTGGATACACTTTTGGCTGCGCTGGTAGCACCATTCATAGCAAAACTGATATCTGCTTTCTTGAGAGCCAGAACATCATTGACCCCGTCACCGCTCATGGCAACTGTTTTACCAGCCTTTTGCAAAATAGTCACCATCTTTTCTTTCTGTTCAGGTGTCACCCGACCAAAGATATCGTGTTCCAAGACCACTCTTTCAAAGTCCTCATCACTCACCTTGGTCATATCAATCGCACGGGCTTCTTCTTTAAAACCTGCCTTACGAGCAACCCCATATACAGCCACATGATTATCCCCACTGATAATCTTCACTTCAACACCTTGTGACTCGAAATAGTCAAAGGTTTCCTTGGTATTGTCCTTAATCTCATCTGACAGAACGACATGGCCTAGTAGTTCCATATTGGCTGGAGTCGTGATCTGGTCCTTGCTATGAGCAAGCGATAAGATTCGATAACCTTGCTGTTTTAGATGCTCATAGTAAGGATCCATCGCTTGGGTAAAGCCGAGAAACTCATAAGCACCGAAAAAGTAAGTTCCTCCATCTTTAACTTGGACAAAGGAATACTTGTTTTTGCTTGAAAAGGCACCAACTTCTTGAACTTCCCATTTTTTCTCACGGGTTAAGTAAGTCTTCAGAGCTCGCGACGTCGCATTTTCATCCTCGAAATAAGCCAGATAAGAAGATAGTTTCTCTGCTACATTAGCATCCATTTCTTGGACCTTCATATTACCAGTCGTGATGGTTCCAGTCTTATCAAAACAAAGAACATCTACACGCGCCAAGGTTTCCACACAGTATAGCTCCTGCACCAGAACCTTCTTTTTAGCCAACTTCATGGCCGCTACCGCTAGGGACACACTGACCAGGAGAATCAAACCCTCTGGAATCATACCGACCAGAGCACCAGAACTTCCCAAGACAATCTCAACATAAGACCGCCCTAGACTAAAACCTCTGACATAGAGCAGAATGGCAACTGGCAACAGCAAGATAGAGACGATTTTTAAAATCTTATCCATGTAGTCGCGCAGTTGAGAAGGGTATTTTTTGAATTTCTTGCTGGATTTTGCGAGTTTGTTGATATAACTATCGGGACCGACCGCCGTCGCCGTAACCAGACAAGTACCGCTGACGACATTGCTTCCGCTCATCAGCTTGTCACCAACTGTTTTAAAGACTGAATCACTCTCACCCGTCAGCAAGGACTCATCTACTTCAATATTCCCTTCAAGTACCTCTGCATCTACAGGCACCTGATCTCCCAGATTGAGATGCAGATACTCGCCTAGAACGATGTCCTCTGGAGCAATCTCAATCGTTTGACCATCTCGATTGACCCTGTATTTGCTTTCACCAAGCAAACTTAGTTTTTCTAAAGCATTTTTTGAACGTACTTCTTGGAAAATCCCGATGGCTGTATTGATAGCAATCACACCTAAAAAGAGCATATTTTCAAATCGCAAGGTTGTGGCTACTAGAACTGCCAGAGCCAAGTTCATGGCATTAAAGAAGGTAAAGATATTTGAAACGACAATTTCCTTGCTTGTTTTGTAGGGTTTAATATCGCTGATGTTTCGTTGACGATCCTTGATGTCTTGGCTACTTAAATACTTCATTTCTACTCCGATATCCTTTTGTACTACTATAATAACACATATCTTTTCCTCTGTCACTTAAAGACTCAAACTAAAAAAGACTTACTTGATAAGCATCATCTATCGCCACTTTAAGGAGCTACTTGAAAAAAAGGAGGCTAGGATTTCCCTAACCTCTTTTCGCTATGCTTTATTCTGCCAAGGCACCCATTGGATCCCAAGGTGCGAGTACAATTGGTTCTGCTTCATAGGCAGCTTGTTCCTCTGCTGTCAGTAATTCTTTACGGACAACGATTTGGTAAGTATATTCGTCCATCCAAGCGTCTGAGGCAACAAAGTAACCATCTGTACCAACCTTGTCTCCCCATGAGTTTTCAACCTTCCACTTGATTGATTTGCCATTTTCGTCCAAGTCCACACCTGTCAAGACCATGGCGTGGGTCATCAAGCTTTCGCTGTAGTCCAAACGTCCAGCCTTGTCTTGAGTCAGTTGAATATCCATGCTTGATTCAAAATCATAAACATCTGTCGCAAGGATTCCTGCTTTACGGTTGCTGAGTTGGCCGACATCAGAACCAAACCAAACAGTTTCTCCTGTTTGCATTTGGGCAATTGCCAATTCTTTCAAGCGCTCCATTGGAACGTTGATGTAGCGAACTGCACGACTACCAACCACATTTCCTAACATCTCAACTGTGTAAGATTTGCCATAAGGTTTATCAGCAGTTGGAGCATTGATAACAGAAACATAATCTTCTAGAGGAAGATTGACATATTTCTTGTAAAACTCTTGTGGTGTGATCCCCTTTTCGCTTTGGTAGTTATCATCCTTGTCACGATAAGCAAAGTCAAACTTACGTGGTGGAAGACCCAAAGACATGGCAAGGAAGTTAAAGATTTCTTGCAAGAGGTCTTCTTTCTTAGCTTGAACAGTTGCTTGGTCTGCACCAGAAGCAAGCAAGTCACGCAAGATTTGAGCATTTTGACGAAGCAATTTGTTAAGGATGGCATTGAGCTCACGGCTGTTGCTAGATGAAACTGACTCAGGATAAACAGACTTAGGAACGACACCGTATTTCTCAAAGAGGGCAACGACCATATCCCACTGTCCACCGTCTTGTTGAGGCGTTTGGAGTAGGAAGCTAACCTTGCGACTCGTCAATTCTTGTTCTGCAGTCGCAATGACTTGCTCTAAGAACCAGTTAGATTTTTCATACTTGTCCCAGAAGAAAGTGTGGGCTTGTGACAACTCAAAGTTCTCCAGTTTGTATTGAGAGATGAGTTTGTGGCGGAAGGTGTTGAGAGCTGCAAACATCCAGCAACGACCAGAGGCTTTCTGGTTGGTAACCTTGTCCTTGGTCAAATCCAATGAGAAAACAGGTGTATTGTCTACATGGCTTTGACGACGTTCTAGGGCTGCAAAAATGCCGTTATGGCTTGCAGCATTTTCGATAGCTTGGTATTTTACATTTGCTTCATAGTTGGCAAATAGTTGATCCGTAAATGATTCTTGAATCGCGTTCATAGATTCCTCCTTTTATTCTACTGTCTATTATAACTCTTTTCACAAATGAAGCAACTGAAAAACGAAAAAGGCAGGAACATTCTCCTCACCTTTTTACTAAAATAAATTAACTTAAGCAATACTAGCAAGGAGCTCCTCTAACTCCTCCTTGGTCAAGCGACGCCATTCTCCTCGTTCTAAGTTCTCGTCTAAAATCAGAGTTCCCATAGTCAAACGTTGCAGGTCTATTACTTCCTTGCCACAGTAGGCTACCATACGTTTGATTTGATGAAACTTCCCTTCTGCAATGGTCACACGAACCAAACTTTGATTTTTTTCTGGATCTACCGATACAAGCTCCAGTTTAGCCGGCTGACAGGTAAAATCCTTGAGCGAAATGCCCTTGGCAAATGTCTCTACATCTTCTTGAGTCATAATTCCCTTGACTTGTGCCAGATAAGTCTTATCCACATGACGCTTAGGTGAAAGAAGAGCATGGGCCAGCTGACCATCATTAGTCAAGAGCAGGAGACCATGCGTATCGATGTCCAATCGCCCCACTGGAAAAACTTCCTTGGTCCGTGCCAAGTCATCCAACAAGTCTAGAACCGTTCTATGCTTGGAATCTTCAGTCGCTGAAATAACTCCTTGGGGCTTGTTCATCATGTAGTAGACAAACTCCTCGTACTCTAGCACTTGGCCATCAAAGCGAATCTCATCTCTTTCCTCATTGATCTGCAGTTTAGCTGATTTTTCTTTTTTACCATTTACCGTCACGCGCCCAGCCTTGAGCAAGTTTTTGACCTCAGTTCGACTCCCCACAGCACAGGCAACTAAAAATTTATCTAATCTCATAGAACTATTATATCATACTCAAAAGGAGGCTGGCCCAAGTGACCAACCTCCTTTTTTCTAATTTTTCAAGAAACTAACTTCCTCGTCTCCAGAAAATAGCTAAGACAACCATAGCACCCAAAACAGCTGGAACAATAGCTATCCCCGCTAGGTTTGGACCCCAAGTCCCAAAGAGCAGGTGCCCCAAAGAAGCACCAATCCAGCCGAGAAACATTTTCCCAAAGCATCCCATGCTTTCTCCGCGATTGGTCAAAGCACCTGCTAAGAGTCCCACTAGGAGACCAACAAACATACTTCCAAGCATTGTAACTCCTTAAATAGCCCAGTCTCCATTGCGGAAGAGTGGTACGCGTGTTCCATCCTCACGGATACCATCGATATCCATTTGATTCGAACCAATCATAAAATCCACGTGAACATCTGAACGGTTAAGTCCCGCAGCTTCAAGCTCTTCTTCGCTCATCTCTGCACCACCAACAACGCTAGTCGCATAGGCAGCACCGATAGCCAAGTGGTTTGACGCATTTTCATCGAAAAGGGTATTAAAGAAGGTAATACCTGACTGAGAAATTGGACTTGGATCTGGTACCAAGGCACATTCACCCAAGGCACGCGCGCCAGCATTTTCAAAAACAAGGTCTTTCATGACCTGATCACCCTTCTCAGCAGTGATATCTACGATTTGACCATCCTTAAAGGTCACCTTAATGCCTTCGATGATATTTCCGTTATAGCTAAGTGGTTTTGTAGAAGTGACATAGCCATCTGCACGACGGAAGTCAGGAGCCGTAAAGACTTCTTCTGTTGGCATATTTGGTAAGAATCCTTCTCCCTGTGCATTGATAGCACCAGCTGATTCCCAAACGTGGTTTTTCGGCAAACCAAGTGTCAAATCTGTTCCTGGCGCTGTGTAGTGAAGGGCTGAGAATTGTTCTTTATTGAGCATTTGAGCCTTGCTCTTGAGGATAGCAGCGTGTTCTTCCCAAGCCTTAACGGGATCTTCTTCGTAGACACGGCAAGTCTTGAAGATTTGATCCCAAAGGAGATCAACTGCTTCTTCATCGCTTGCAGCATTTGGAAAGACCTTCTTAGCCCACTCGAGTCCAGCAGCGGCTGCTACAGTCCAGCTAACCTTGTTGGATTGCGTTGCGATACGCATTGGCTTCATCGCAAGTCCCATAGCTTTAGCAGAAGCTGAAAGCTTGTCCGCATCCACTCCGTTCAAAGCACCTGGATCAGAAGAACGGACACCAAGACGGCTAGCCTTGTTTTCCAAGAGGTAGTTCATCTCAGCAATCTTGTATTCTGGCACATTGTCCAAGCGCTCCATCGGCGCGTGGAGGAATTTCTCTCGGTTGATCACATCATCTATCCACTGAACGATGACCTCATGAGCACCCAAGGCATAGGCTTCTTTCACGATCAAATGCGCCAACTCACGTTGCTCCACATCGATAGAAAGAGCCAAAGTGTGACCAGGTTGCACGTTGATTCCATTCGCAACCAATAATTTCGCATATTTTTCTAGATTTTCTTTAAAATTTGGTAAAACCATTCTATTCTTCCTTTTCTATTTTTCCTTCAAAGCAGAAAACAATCCTGCTAAAGCAATGGCACCAGACAAGAGCGCTGTCGATAGAATAATTGTTTCATCTGCAAGCTCTAGCTGATAATCAAAAACCTTTTCAGCTGGTTTATCTTCTGCAAAGATTCTAAGTTTCATAAAGATGTTCTCCCTTCTAATTCTTAAAACAACTCATCAAACAAACTCAACTGATTATCCTCTGGCATATTGCCGAGAATCCCCATTTCATCCATCTTTTCAACCAAGGTTGATGAGAGGCCACCACGTTTGCGCAGTTCTGTCTTAGAGAGGAACTCACCCTCTTCACGCGCTCGCACCAACTGCTTAGCAACGTTCTCTCCCAGACCATCCATTGCTACAAATGGTGGAATGAGGGTATCCCCATCAATGAGGAACTCTGTCGCCTGACTACGGTAGAGATCGAGTTTACCAAACTTGAAACCACGTTCCCACATTTCATTGACAATCTCAAGAGTTGTATAGAGGTCAATTTCCACATTAGAGGTTTCATTATTCTTCCGTTTTTCAGCGATCTCTTCCATTCTACGCTTGATGGCATCCAAGCCGGCACCCATGGTCTTGATATCAAAGGCCTTGGCGCGGATAGAGAAGTAAGCACAGTAATAATAAATGGGATGGTGAACCTTGAAGTAGGCTACACGCAAGGCCATCATAACGTAGGCTGCCGCATGGGCCTTAGGGAACATATACTTGATTTTTCCACAAGATTCGATATACCACTCTGGCACCTTATTGGCCTTCATGGCTTCGATATAGCCATTTCTCTCCTCTTCGGAGATCTTCAACCACAAGCCCTTACGTACCCGTTCCATGATGGTAAAGGCCATCTTAGGTTCAAGACCCGCATGCATGAGGTAAACCATGATGTCGTCCCGACAACCGATAACGGTTGATAGGTCCGCAATTCCTTGCTTGATCAAATCCTGAGCATTTCCCAACCACACATCAGTACCGTGGGACAATCCAGACAACTGAAGCAATTCCGCAAAGGTCGTTGGATGCGTTTCATCAACCATCCCACGTACAAAGTTGGTTCCGAATTCTGGAATCCCCAGCATACCCGTCGGCGTACCGATTTGCTCAGGCGTCACACCTAGCACATCAGTTCCAGAAAAGAGGGCCATGACACCTTCGTCATCCATAGGGATTTCATTAGGGTCAATCCCAGACAAGTCCTGTAATTTCCGAATCATGGTCGGATCATCATGCCCCAGTACATCGAGTTTGAGGACATTCTCATCGATATCATGGAAGTTAAAGTGAGTCGTCTGCCATTCAGCCGTCACGTCATCCGCTGGATACTGAACAGGCGTAAAGTCGTAGACATCCATGTAGTTAGGAATAACAACAATTCCTCCTGGATGTTGTCCTGTAGTCCGCTTAACACCAGCCGCACCTTGAGCAAGACGCTCCACCTCTGCATCACGATAAAACTTCCCATAGTCCCGCTCATAGCCCTTGACAAATCCATAGGCAGTCTTAGCAGCAACTGTACCAACCGTTCCTGCACGGAAGGCATATTCTTCACCAAAGATATCACGCACATCCAAGTGAGCGCTAGGCTGGTCTTCTCCCGAGAAGTTCAAGTCAATATCGGGAACCTTGTCCCCATCAAAACCAAGGAAGGTCTCAAACGGAATATCCTGCCCATTTTTGCTGAGTTTATGGCCACACTTTGGACAATCCTTATTGGGCATATCAAAACCTGAACCGTAAGAACCATCCGTGATAAACTCGCTGTACTGACACTGACCACAAACATAATGAGGAGAGAGAGGATTAACCTCTGTAATCCCAATCATGGTCGCAACAAAACTGGACCCAACAGACCCACGAGAACCAACCAAGTAGCCCCGTTCATTGGAACGTTGCACCAGCATCTGCGATGCCAGATAAATCACGGCAAATCCATTCCCCAGAATAGAAGTCAATTCTTTTTCAATCCGCAAATCAACAATATCTGGCAGCGGATTTCCATAAATTTCAAAAGCTTTCTTATAGGTTAGCTCAGCGACCGTTTCTTCAGCCTTGTCGATGAAAGGCGTGTACAAGTCACCCTTAACGACCTCAACAGGCTCAAAAATTTCTGCCAAGGCATTGGGATTTTCAATGACTAATTTGCGTGCTAGCTCCTCTCCTAAGAAAGCAAATTCATCCAACATCTCATTAGTCGTTCTAAAATGAGCCTTTGGCAAAGGAGCTGGCTGGGCATGTTCGCCATGACCAATGGTCCGGTTAATCATAGCCCCCTGTCCCAAACTACGGACAATAATTTCACGGTAAATCTCTTCTTCCGGTTCGATATAGTGGACATTTCCCGTAGCTAGAACAGGCTTGTCAAGACGGTCCCCAACCTCTATCAAACTCTTGATAATAGTCTGGAGTTCCTCCATATCCTTGACCTGCTCCTTGGCAATCAAGGGAGCATAGATAGCTGGTGGCATGACCTCGATAAAGTCATAATACTTGGCCACCTCAACCGCCGCGTCCACACCTTGGGAAACGACTGCGTCAAAAACTTCACCCTCCGAGCAAGCCGACCCCAAAATCAAGCCCTCCCGATGGGCATCTAGAACCGTTCTCGGAATCCGTGGCACCCCTTCAAAATACTTGGTGTTAGACAAAGAAACCAGCTTAAAAATATTTTTTAAACCAACTTGATTCTTGACATAAATGGTCGCATGTTTAATCCGAGCTTTTTTATAAGAATCTAGACTGATTAGATCAATATTTAACCTAGCCAAATCCGTCACACCATGTTTTTCTGCCACCTCTTTAATAAAGATAAAAAGCAGACGACCAGTAGCTTCCGCATCGTAGTTAGCCATGTGGTGGTGCTCCAGAGCCACTCCAAAGCGCTTGGTCAAAGGGCCCAAACCATGACGTTTATACTCAGGGTAGAGATTTCTAGCAAACTCTAGCGTATCAATGACTGGCTGGCTAATCTTAGGCAGACCATGGCGCTCATAGTTGGCATTCATAAAGCCAACGTCAAAGGTGGCATTGTGGGCAACTAGGACCGTATCCTTACAGAATTCTTGGAATTCTTGCAAAACTTGTTCCAGTGGTTTAGCATTTTTGACATGGTCATCTGTAATTCCAGTCAACTCAGTAGTAAAGGCTGACAAGGAATGCCCAGGATTGATAAATTCATCAAATTCGGCAATGACATTGCCCTTGTACATCTTAGAAGCCGCAACCTGAATCAGGTCATTATAGATGGCTGAAAGACCTGTCGTTTCCACGTCAAAAACTACATAGGTCGCTTCTGACAAGTCCATCTCCACTTCGTTGTAAACGATAGGAACTCGGTCTTCAACGATATTAGCTTCCATTCCATAAATCAGCTGGATCCCAGCTTTCTTGGCCGCCTTATAGCCATGTGGGAAGGACTGAACATTACCATGATCCGTAATGGCAACCGCCTTGTGTCCCCACTTAGCAGCTGTCGCAACAATCTCCTCTACCTCAGGAAGAGCATCCATAGTCGACATATTAGTATGAGCATGAAACTCAACCCGACGCTCACCTTCTGGCATCAAATCCTTCCGCTCATAGTGAACAACTTCCTGCACATCCTGCACGTTCATGGTTAAATCGCGTGTGAAGTTATTCATCTCCACATTCCCACGAACTCGGAGCCAAGAATTTTTCTTAATGATGTCAAACTTCTGAGCTTCTTCTTCATTCTTAACCCATTTTTGCATTGAAAAACTTGAAGTGTAGTCCGTCATTTTAAAGTTGATCAAAACGCGACCAGTTCTGGTTACCTTATGCTCCACATCAAAAACGACCCCTTCAAAGACCAAACGATTTTCCTCAGTCGTCACATCAATCATCTGGGTCACTTCTGCCTTATCTAGTTTTGGCTTGGCCGCAGCCTTTTTAGCCTGAAAATCAAAGGCTGGTTTCTCTTCTACTGGAGGAGGAGCCATTTGTTCCAGTTGCCCCATAGCCCGCAAAGCTTCTTCATTGGCAGCTTGAACGATCTGCTCATTCTCCACATGAAAGGCTTCCTGCTGCTCTTGTGTAAGGGCATCATTCTGTTCTATTTGGCAAACAAAAACAGGGAAACCAAATTTCTCAAGTTGCTTTGCTAGATTAGGAAGGTGATTCTTCTTAAAGTGCTCCTTATCAATCGCCTCTGAACCTTCAATAAAGAGTTGATTACCCTCCGCACGAACTTTCAGGTTCTGGTAAAGAGATTTAAACCCTTGGCTAGCACATGGACCTTCAGAAAAAGCCTCCTTATAGTAGGCCTGCAAGAGTTCATTAGAAAATTCTTGAGAAAGAGCCTTGATTTCAAAAACAGCTTGATTGCCTGTCTTAGAAAATTCCTCACTCAACCCCTTCTTTAACTCTAGAAAAATTTCGATAGGTAAAATTTTAGAAAATACAAAATGAAATTCCCATACCTTACTAATTTTATGAACCACAACACGCTCAATACTTGCATCAATAAGAGCAGGATCCTGTCTCAGCTGATCAGAGATTCCTAGTTGATTCATTAAAATTTCAAACTTACTTGACATTCATTTCCCTCACATTATTCTCTTACTATTTTACCATAATTAAAGAAAATATATAGCTAGTACCATTTTCCTTGCGATTTAGATGGAAAGGTTTTATCATACTTGTAGTAGATAAAACTATACTGATCCATAGTCACATATTAAAAAGTGAGATGACATCTCACTTGGCATCTCACTCTTTTTATTCTTAAAATCCATTATTGTCGCTGAGCTCTTTGAACCAGTGGCCTGATTTCTTCAGGTGGCGTTCTTGCGTTTCCAAGTCAAGCTCAACCAAACCATAGCGGTTTTTATAGCTATTGAGCCATGACCAGCAGTCAATAAAGGTCCAGATTAAGTAACCTTTACAGTTAGCACCATCTTCGATAGCGCGATGGAGTTCACGCAAATGCCCTTTGACAAAGTCGATACGATAGTCGTCTTGAATCATGCCATTCTCACGGAATTTATCTTCACCTTCAACACCCATGCCATTCTCTGTCAACATCCACTCGATATTACCATAATTTTCTTTGATATTTTGGGCAATATCATAAATCCCTTGCTCGTAGATTTCCCAACCACGGTGGGGATTGATCTTACGACCTGGCATGACGTAAGGCTCATAGAAATGTTCAGGCAGAAGCGGGCTGTCAGGATGCTTGGCAAAACGAGGGGCCATAACACGCAAAGGCTGGTAGTAGTTGACTCCAAGAAAGTCCACTGTATGCTGACGAATAAGCTCCAACTCCTCAGCTGTATACTCTGGCAGCAAATCATGCTCAGACAAAATTTTCACCAATTCCTCTGGATAAGTCCCCAAGACAGATGGATCTAGGAAAGATTGGGCTTGAAAGAGATCCGCAATGCGCGCAGCCTTGACATCTGCAGGGTGCTGGCTACGTGGATAAGCTGGCGTTAAGTTAAGAACAATCCCAATCTTAGAGCCAGGCAAAATCTCATGACAGGCCTTAACCGCAAGACTACTAGCCAGTTGCGTATGATAGGCAACCTTAACCGCTGCTTTGGCATCTACCTTGTGAGGATAGTGGGCATCATAGAAATAACCAAACTCCACAGGAACGATAGGCTCGTTAAAAGTAATCCATTGATCCACCAAATCTCCATAGGTCTCAAAACAGAAACGAGCATAGTCTTCATAGGCCTTGATAGTGGTCTTATTTTCCCAACCATCCCCATCTTCTTGGAGGGCAAAAGGCAGGTCAAAGTGATAGAGATTAACTAAGAGACGAATCCCCTTGGCCTTAATAGCTTCAAAGACCTGACGGTAGAAAACCACCCCTTGCGAATTGACCTCTCCACGGCCCTGTGGGAAAATGCGAGACCACTGGATAGAAGTTCGGAAGGCTGTATGCCCAGTCTCTACCAAAAGCTCAATATCCTTTTCCCAGTTTTCGTAAAAAGTCGATGTTTTGTCAGGTCCAATTCCATTGTAGTAGCGATTGGGTTCCACCTGATACCAATAATCCCAGAGATTATCTCCTTTACCATCACCAAGCACTCGTCCTTCTGTCTGTGGTCCAGAAGTGGAGGAACCCCAGACAAAATCCTTTGGAAATTTTAGCATAGCTTTACCTCTTCGTTTACTCATTTTCCCCATTATATAGAAAAAACAAGGTAAAAACTAGTTACATTTTTGCCTTGTTTTTCTTCTGATTATAGTTTTTATTTCTTGCTTAGGATTTCAAGGGTTTCGAGCAAGTTGTCTGCGTGAACTTCAATTGTGTCCCCAGTTGCCTTGATTTTAACCTCTACGATACCATCAGCTGCTTTCTTCCCAACAGTGATACGGATTGGCAACCCAATCAAGTCGCTATCGCTAAACTTCACTCCGACACGTTCGTTACGGTCATCTGTCAAGACTTCGTAACCAGCGTCCATCAAGCTTGCTTCAAGTTTCTCTGTCAAGGCTTGCGCTTCTTCATCTTTAACATTGACAGTAATCAAATGCACATCAAATGGCGCCAATTCTTTAGGGAAGTTAACTCCCCAAGCATAACGGTATTCACCTTTTGGCGTTTTGTTAACAAAGAGGCGAGCGTGTTGTTCCATAACTGCTGAGAGAAGACGGCTAACACCGATACCGTAACAACCCATGATGATTGGCACAGCACGGCCATTTTCATCCAAAACATCTGCACCCATGCTTGCTGAGTAGCGAGTTCCGAGTTTGAAAATATGACCAATCTCGATACCACGGGCAAAGTTAAGGACACCTTGTCCGTCTGGAGAGATTTCACCCTCACGCACTTCGCGGATATCCACATATTCTGCAGTGAAGTCACGACCTGGATTCACACCGGTCAAGTGGTAGCCATCTTGGTTGGCACCAGCAACAGCATTGCGAACATCTTGCACCTTACGGTCAGCAATGATTTTGACATTTTCTGGCAAACCAACTGGACCAAGTGAACCAAAGCCTGCTGGGATGACACTTGCGACTTCTTCCTCGCTAGCAACGTCAAAGAAATCTGCTCCCAAATGGTTCTTCAACTTAACTTCGTTGAGTTGGTCATTTCCAACTAGAAGAGCTGCAACCAATTCCCCATCAGCCATGTAAAAGAGAGTTTTGATGGTTTGTTCTTCTGGGACGTTTAGGAAGGCTGCGACTTCATCAATGGATTTAACACCTGGTGTTGCAACACGAGTCACTTCTTCTTCCGCAACGACACGGTTGCTTGGTTTGTACTCGTTTGTTGCCATTTCCAAGTTAGCCGCATAGCCAGACTCACTTGAGTAGGCGATGGTATCCTCACCAGAAACCATCCATTTGAGCAATTCTTCCTTGATTTCTTCTTGCACCTCTGCAGGAATTTCATCAAATGAGGCAACTGACTTGTCCAAGACAACCCAGCGGTCAAGGTCTGTACGAGCTGGTGTGATAGCCATAAATTCTTGGCTATCCTTACCACCCATAGCCCCGCCGTCACCGATGATAGCCTTAAAGTCCAAGCCACTGCGAGTGAAGATGCGTTCATAAGCAGCCTTGTACTCATCATAGGTCACATCCAAGCTGTCATAGTTGGCATGGAAACTGTAACCGTCTTTCATGATGAATTCACGCGTACGGAGAAGGCCGTTACGTGGACGTTTTTCATCACGGTACTTAGGCTGGATTTGGTAGAGATTAAGCGGTAATTGCTTATAAGACTTAACAGAGTCACGAACAATGGCTGTAAATGTCTCTTCGTGTGTCGGACCTAGGATAAAGTCTGATTTTTCACGGTTTTTCAGTTTATAAAGGTCTTCACCATAGGTTTCATAACGGCCTGATTCACGCCAAAGATCGGCACTGAGAAGGGCAGGCGCCAACATTTCCACCGCACCAATCTTGTCAAACTCTTGGCGCATGATGTTCTTAGCCTTTTCAATCACACGGTTAGCAAGTGGGAGGTAAGAATACACTCCCGCAGAAACTTGACGAACATAACCAGCACGCAACATAAGGGCGTGGCTGATAACTTGAGCATCGCTTGGCATTTCACGAAGCGTAGGGATTAGCATTTTACTTTGTTTCATAATATTCCTCGATTATCTAAAAGAAGAGTCGCATAATGTCATTCCAGGTCACAGCTAGCATCAAGACAACCATGATAACTACACCAGCCATGGTGACATAGGTTTCAATTTCTTGTTTAAGGGGTTTCCGGCGGATAGCCTCTAGGATATTGAGCACAATCTTTCCACCATCCAAAGCCGGGATCGGAATCAAATTAAAAATCCCGATATTAATAGAAATCATGGCTAGGAAGTAGAGGACATTCTCAATTCCATTTTTAGCAGCATCGCTACTTGCCTTAAAAATAGCAACGGGACCACCGAGTTTGTTCAAATCTGGATGAAAAATCAAGTTTTTCAGAGCTGAAAGGATACGGAGCCCTGAGTCAGCAGCAGTTGTAAATCCACCAACAAACATGGATAGAAAGTCTGACTTGACCCCCGGTTGAACCCCGAGAATATAGCGTCCTTGATTCTCTTCTGGAGTCACAGTAACTTGTTTTTCGCTACCATTTTCAGAAATAATCACATCTAAGGTCGGAGCGGTCTTGTCCTTGGTATCTGCTTCCACAGCCTGGGTCAAATCTTGCCAATTCTTAACTTCATGCGAGCCGACCTTGGTAATTTGAGCTGTTTCAGCCACACCCACCTTAGCCAAAGCTCCCTCTGGCATGACATGAAAGAGATTGGTCTGAGTATCTCTAACACCACCCTGCAAAAAGATCAGGATCCAAAAAACAACAACACCTAAGATAAAGTTATTCATAGGACCTGCAAAGTTGGTGATGAGCTTACCCCAGATAGAAGCATTTTGGTACTGTACATCCAGAGGGGCAATGCGCACTTCGGTTCCATCTGCCTCAACAACTGTTGCATCGTGATCCACTGCAAAGGTCTTTTCTTCTTCCAAGACCAAACCTTTAATGAAGAGCTTGTCTTCAAAGTCAAACTGGGTTACCTGCATAGGGAGAGCTGTTTGATCCAGTTTCTTCCCAGATAGATTGATCCGTTTGACCTTACCATCCTCTGCAAGTGTTAAACTGACCGGGGTTCCTGTCTTAATCTCTGTCGCATCATCACCCCAACCAGCCATACGAACATAGCCTCCAAGAGGAAGTATCCGAATGGTATAAGCAGTGCCGTCCTTACCGATATGGGCAAAAATCTTGGGGCCCATACCAATAGCAAACTCACGGACTAAAATGCCTGATTTCTTGGCAAAATAAAAATGTCCAAACTCATGCACCACCACGATAATCCCAAAAACTAGGATAAAGGTTAGCAATCCAATCATTCAATATTCCTTTCTTTAAAACAGGCCAAACAAGTGCATGATAGGAAAGACAACTAGCATACTGTCAAAACGATCCAACACACCACCATGCCCTGGGATAAATTTCCCAGAATCCTTGACACCGAAATGGCGTTTCATAGCACTCTCAATCAAGTCACCAAACTGACCTGCCACACTGAAGAAGACGGCAAAGAGGCCCATTCTATAAATCCCATAAGGGAGAGCAACTGTGCTGTCTACTAGCATGAAGATTGCTGTTACCAGTACCGCACCTAGAATACCACCGATAAAGCCCTCAATGCTCTTATTGGGAGAAACTCTTGGCGCCAACTTATGCTTGCCAAAATTCATCCCTATCAGGTAAGCTGCGCTATCTGTTGCCCAGACGATAAAGAGGGCCAGAAGCACCTTGTCAAAACCTGCCACCCGAGCATCTAGTAAGGCGTTAAAGCCAAAACCAACATAAAAGCTCACAGCAATTGGAAAGGCAGCATCTTCAATCGTATAGCTTTTACTGAAAACGGTCGTCCCTAGCATTATGGTAATCAAAACACTATAGGCAACCACATTCCCATCAACTGGCAAAAAAGTTAGGTAGTTTTCTAAGGGGATTGTGAGGGCAAAGGTCGCAAAGAGAGTCATGGCACCCTCGATGGTCATGGTCTTTAGTCCCTTCATCTGCAAGAGTTCATGGACAGCCAGCATCGCTAACAAACCAATGCCTATCTGCAACAAGAGTCCTCCCACAAACAATACTGGAAGGAAAATGGCCAGGGCAAATACCGCAAACAATGTTCTCTTTTGTAAATCTTGGGTCATATCTTCTCCTAAACTCCTCCAAATCGGCGATTCCGACGATTATAGGCTGTAATAGCCGCCTTCAAAGAGGCTTCATCAAAATCAGGCCACAAGGTATCCGTAAAGTAAAGCTCACTATAGGCTGCTTGCCATGGCAAGAAATTACTCAAACGCAACTCACCACTCGTACGGATAATCAAATCAGGATCTCGCAAATCCTTTGGCAGGCGTTGTGTGAAAAGATAATCCCCTATCATATCTTCTGTAATATCACCTGGATTGATTTTGGCATCTAGAACTTCCTGAGCCAAGCTCTTAAAAGCCTGCGTAATTTCAGCACGACCACCATAGTTAAGCGCAAAATTGAGAATCAATCCTGTATTGTTCTTGGTCAATTCCTCTGCTTTTTTCAAAGCTTCAAAGGTTGGCTTAGGCAGACGGTCTGTCTCCCCAATCATCTGAATCTTAACATTATTTGCATGCAATTCAGGGACGTAGTTATCATAAAACTCGACTGGCAAGTTCATGATAAACTTGACTTCTTGATCTGGACGCGTCCAGTTTTCCGTTGAAAAGGCATAAACCGTGATGACCTTGACTCCCATCTTGTTAGCTGCCTTGGTCACCTTTTGGAGGGCTTCCATCCCTGCCTTATGACCAAAAACCCGTGGTTGCATCCGTTTTTTAGCCCAGCGGCCATTCCCATCCATGATGATACCAATGTGAGCAGGAACCTGTGTTGGAACCTCAACTTCTACAGCTTTATCTTTCTTAAAAAATCCAAACATGATCTTATTCCTATTCAAAAATCTATCGTTTCATTATACCATATTTCCCTCTATTCTTCTATTGCTAAGTTACTGCCCCTGCTTACAGATAGACAAAAAATAAGTCACCTGATTGGGCGACTTAATTTTATAGGGAGATTATTATGAAAAAGTTTTAGGAGTTTAAGTTAAGTTTCTCTTAACTTATGAGCTTAGTATACACCTCCTAGCTTAAATTTTTCTTAAGTTTTTTGAGAAATGAAAAATCTAAAATAAGATTGCCCACTTGAGTGTACGAAAAGTAGCTCAAATCATCTCAAATAGCCAATCTAAGTCTAAAACCTAGCTTTTTCTGAAAGTCATTTCAAGCTGACACCTTTTTCCATAGTTTATAGATTGAAACTTTGCCTCATAAGTTACTTTCATAATGCACTTATCTATCAAATCATATATTCTACACTATAGCTAGCGTCTGATAAGATACGAGCCAGAAACTGCTTGGTTCGTTCTTCTTGTGGACGACTAAAGAAATCGTGGGGATTATTCTCCTCTACGATACGGCCTCCATCCATGAAAATAACGTGGTTAGCGACATCCCTAGCAAATCCCATCTCATGTGTGACGACCACCATGGTCACACCTTCTCCCGCCAACTGTTTCAGAACATCCAAAACATCTCCAACCAACTCAGGGTCTAGTGCAGATGTTGGTTCATCTAGCAAAATCACCTCGGGCTTGACGGCAATGGCACGCGCAATTCCTATTCGTTGTTGTTGCCCTCCAGATAGTTGTGAAGGGTAGTAGTCCTTATAGGCCAGTAAACCAACTTTTTCCAAGGCAGATTCTGCACGTTTGAGCGCTTCTTCCTTGGGAACTTTACGAGCCACGATTAGGCCTTCTAGAATATTTTCCAGAGCAGTTTTATTTGCAAAGAGATTGTAGTGTTGGAAAACAAAGGCTGTTTTTTGGCGAATTTCTAGAATGTCTTTCTTGCTTAATTTAGCTAAGTCATAGGTCTTTCCTGCCAAGGTCAACGTGCCACTGTCAGCTTTTTCTAAGTGGTTGAGGCAACGGAGAAAGGTCGTTTTCCCCGAACCTGATGGTCCTAAAATAACGACGACATCCCCTTGGTTGACCTGGAGATTGACATCCTCCAGCACCTGCCTCTCACCAAATGTTTTTGCGATATGTTCTACTTGTAACATCCTGTCCTCCTATACAAAACGCGCGCTAGATGCTTTTGCTCTCTTTTCTTTTTTCACATAGCCTTTTTCCAGTAGGAAAAAGCCCCACTGAATCAAACCACAGATCAAAATATACTGCAAAAAGATCACAAAATAAGACTCAAAATACTGGTAACCGTAGGACGCTTCCACACGGGCAATAGCAGTGATATCCTTGATAGTCATAACAAAGACCAGGGAGGTCCCTTTGACGATATTGATCACCAGATTGGCCAAGTTAGGCAAGGCTGAGCGCAAGGCTTGAGGAAAAACAATCCTTAGATAGGCCTGGGTCGTAGTCAGTCCAATCGCATGCGCCGCCTCTAGTTGTCCCTTGTCCACCGTCAAAATAGCTGAACGCAAAATCTCCGATAAACTCCCGACTGTCATCAAACTATAAATGATAAAGGCATAGTAGAGAGGATCAAGCTTGAAAATATCAAAGTCACTTCCTATGCTTTTGAGAAATTGATTCAGCAAACTTGGAAACAAACTATAAAAGAAGAGAATCAATAAAATCGGAGGAGTCGCTCGGATAAAAGCCAGATAGACCAGAGAAAAACTCCTCACACCTCGAACCTTGTAAATCTGCCCCAAGGCTAAAAATAGAGCCGGTAAAAAGCTTAAGACCATAGCCACAATCATGATAATCAAGGTGATTGGCACACCCTTCAAGGTCTCCAGAAAGGTCTTTACAATATAGTCTATGTCCATTTCTTACCTCCCTTTTGTTTCCAAAGACTTCTCAAGCAAATGACTCAAGCTAGAAATAACCAAGGCAATCCCCCAGTAAAGAAGCGCAACTGCCGTATAGGTTTCCAGAGAGTAGTTCCCTAAATTGCGACTAATCAAGAGATTGCCTGCCCCCATGACATCAACGAAACCAATCGTATAGGCCAAGGCAGCATCCCGCATGAGATTGAGAATAGCGGTCGTTATATTGGGAAGAGCAACCTGAAAAGCTTGGGGAAAAATGATTCTCCAAAAAGTCTGACTTGGAGTCAAACCAATACTAAGCCCGGCCTCTGTCTGCCCCTTTGGAATAGCTTGATAGGACGCCTTGAAAACCTCGGCAACGATAGCCGCAAACAAGAGAATCATCGTCAAGAGAACAAAAATAGTTTTAGACCAGTTGTTGATATCCAAACCCAGCCACCATTTCAGAAATTCTGGCAAGCCATAAAAGACTAGAAAAAGCAAGACAATCGGTGGTGTACAACGAAGGGTAAAGATATAGCCTTTGGAAATTGCTGCAAAACTCTTGTCTTCTCCCACTTGCGCCCAGGCCAAGAGACCTCCAAAAAGGGAACCAAGAAGAGTGGTAAAAAAGAGAATGGACAAGGTCATAGGAAGTGCCTGCCATAAGGTCGGCAAAAACTGAAAGACCTTGGAAAAATCATAAGAAACCATGCAAAACCCTTTCTAGTCTTGGAATTTCTGGTCTAGTCTTTGTCTACATAACTAAAGACATCTTCTTTGAAATATTGCTGAGATAGCTTAGCAAGCGTGCCATCTTCTTTCAACTCTTTGATTGCTTTTTCGTATTCTTTAGCAAATTTCTCGCCCTTTTCATCACGGTGAATCAAGGGATAAGTTGGAATGCCTTTATATGGGAACCAGCTGAGTTTATCCGCATATTGGTGGTAAGGGCCATCTTCTGCGGTAACTGCTTTTTCAAAGGACAGTTTGATATCAAAGAAGGCGTCATAACGTCCTTCTAAGACCCAGGCATAGGCATCTGCCACTTTGAAGGATTCAGCTGCTGTCAGCTCAATCGGTGCATCCTGATGTTTTTCATTGTAGCTGGTGATAACATTCCATTGAGCATTCTGTGGAGAGATGGGAACCAATTTCCCTTTATTCTTAGCAAAGTTATCAATGGTTTTGTATTTCTGTTCATCTTCTTTTCTGACAGTAAATCCAATAATGCTCGCTCCGACTGGTTCAGATGGAATGACAAACTTTTTAGCTCGTTCATCTGTGTACCAAGCTCCCTTAGTTCCAGTGTCATACTTGCCTGATTCCAAACCAATCAAGAGGTCGTCATCACTGGTACCCGTATATTCAAATTTATAGTTTGCCAACTTCTCATCAACAGCCTTCAAAACAGCTACTTCATAACCATCTGATTCCCCTTTTTCATTGACAAAGTCATAAGGAACATAGTTTTGTGTATGAGCAACCTTCAAGGTTATGACCCCACCAGATGAAGCTGTTTCTCCCTCTTTGGCTGGAGCGCCAGCTAAACTTCTCCCGATAATCGTTGCCCCAATTACCGCAACAACTGCTATACCACCGATAATCCATGCTTTTTTACTCATCTTTTTCTCCTTTAGTTTTCAAGCGCTTCTCTCACCCACTGGATACGTTCAACTGCGATATCACTTGGAATGGTACAATCTGCCCCAAGTACCAAGCCCTGTTCCCCAGCTTCTGCAACTAGTTTCTTTGCCTCAGCCTGAATGGCATCCTTGCTACCAGTATACAGCAAGCCCGTCTTGCCATTTTCGAACCCTCCAAGAACCGTACGTCCCTTGAAAATCTCACGACCTTCCTTGAGAGTGATTCCCTCTGGTCCTACAGCCCAGTTAAAGACTTGGGCTGGATAGTCTGCAAAAAGGTGAATATCATTTCGTGCTCCCTCGTAGCCACAGATATGAAGAACAGTGACACCACCAACAGCACTAGCCGCTTCCAGAACCGTTATCTCGCTAGGTGCAATGACGGCTTGATAATCTGCTGCCGACACTCGTTGATCTTGGATACTTTGCACGCTGAGGTAGATTCCGTCAGCACCAGCCTCTTTGATGACAGCTCGGCTGAGACTAGCAATATCTTCTGCAATCACATCCAACACCTTCTTAAGGGCTTCAGGATCTTCCACCAAAAAATCTGCAATGAGGTCATCTCCGCCAGACACTTCCCCTAGTAGCCACTTGAGATAGGTCACAGGAGCAAAAATATTGTAAATCGCAACGATATCTTCTGTGAACTCTTGCTTGATTTTCTTAACCAAGTCAACCTGCTCTTTTATCCAAGCGTGATCTGGTCCGAGTGGTTGAATGGCCGCCAATTCTTGAAGTGATTTTCCTTTGGCAATCGCTGGATTGGGATAAGCAAAGTACCCATCACTCATGAGTTTGATAAAGTCCGGCTGAACTTCTCGGATAAAGCGCTTATGCCCCTCGATATTCTTCTCGATAATGGCTGGATTTGAGAAACCGTGTAGCCATTCGTCTTCGGATGTAAAATGGTGCCAAAAGCCTACTGGCACACGATCAACTTTCTCACCTCTAAATGCTTTTAAAACCCATTCTCTTTTTTCTGACATTCTTATTCTCCATTTCTTACTTTTTCAACTAATAAACTGCTTGCGATATCATTCGAGCGTAGAAAGGGGAGACTGGACTTGGAAAAATCCTGAACTCCACGACATCTCCCTCCATTTTTGCAGTGCCCATTTTTTACGACACTTATGGCGACCAAGGCCAGCAAACCAACAACTGCAATGAAGATAACCCATCTTTTACTTTTCATGGCTCCTCCTTTTAGAGAACAGCTGCCTTCCGAATCCAGTCCAACCTCTCTAAGTCAAAGTCATCTGGAACAGTACAGTCAGCTCCCAGAAGAACGCCTTTACTACCAGCTTCAGCCAGCAACCGCCTTGTTTCATCTTGCAATTCCGCCTTGGAACCTTGATAAAGCAAACTTTTCTTGCCATTTTCAAATCCACCTAAAACGGCCTTGCCTCGAAACAACTCCTGACCCTGTGTCAAACTAACATCCTCACGATGAGTCGCCCAGTTGACCACTTGAGCTGGATAATCCTTAAATATCGTCACATCATTGCTTGCACCTTCAAAACCACAGATATGGAGGATATTGGTCCCACCAACCTGATTGGCTGCCTCCAAAACTGCTATATTGCTCGGTTCAATGTAGGTTTGGTAGAGTGCTGGTGTGATGCGTTCATCTTGAATTTCCTGGGTGCTGAGGTAAATTCCGTCAACACCGCCTTGCTGGATGATTTTCTGAGTTAGGATAGCAACATCTCTTGCAATCACATCTAGAATCGCTCTGAATTGCTCAGGATTTTCAAGCAATAGATCAGCCACTTCCCTATCTCCTCGAGAAGTTTCTGTACGGAACCAGCGTTTAAGGTAGGAGATCGGTGAAAAGATATTGTAGAAAGAAGCAATCTCTTCGGTAAAGGTCTCTCGAATCGCTTGTACCACTTCCACCTGTTGCTGAATCCATGGGTGTTCCTCACCAATCGACTCAATAGAAGTCAGCTCCTGAATGCTTGCAATCTTAGGACTATAGACATTACTTGGATAAAGGAAAAAACCGTCGCTCATAATTTTGACAAAATCAGGACGAATCCTTTCCACATAGTTGCGATGCCCATCAACACTCTTTTGAAAGATACGTGGATTGTTTAACCCCTGCCCCTTTTCTTCGAGTGTTACAAAATGAAACCAAAATCCCACAGGAACTCTTTCTACTTCATCGCCTCGAATCGCTCTAAAGACTAGATCTCTTTTACTTGCCATACCTTTCTCCTTCCATTTGGATTGAAACCATCTTACCACTCCTTTTCCTCTTTTCCCAATATATATTGACTATCAACTCGATTGGAAATTTTTATATCTATAAAGAAAAAATCCCTGAAAAGCTTGATGTTACTAGCCTTTCAAAGATTTACTTTATTTTCATCTATTTTTCAAAAAGGAGCTGATATAGATTTTCTATCAAGCCGATTGGATTTTTTTATACTCCCTCTTTCATGGCAAAGTAAGTTCGTACTTTGGGCGCCACTTGCGTGCCATAGAGTTCAATAGCTCTCAGAACCTAGTTATGTGGCATAGAACCAAGCGGTAGATGGAGCATGAAACGCTCCAAACCTTTGCTAAGCTTGGATCAGTTTCTTGAAATAACGCGGATTCTCACCCAGTAGGCAAGATAGCACTAAACAGTTTTATTTTCAATACATTCGCTCATTAGAAAAGTATCTGAGACAAAAAGATTTTGATTTTAGGAATTCTTTTTTATTAATTTTTAAAATCGATAGATTAGAAAAAAAAAAGCGAACAAGACAGAATTCTGAGTGTCAGATAACTCGTTTTGTTCGCTTTTTATATTTAAGGTTAGACTTTTGTCCTAGACTTTTTTAGTTTATTCTACCTGTAGTTTATTATCTTTCAAAGTCAATTTCGAGTTTTCTGTCAATTCTGTTTGTTCAAAAGTGTAAATCGTCTCGCCCTTTGTATCAATCATATACCAGGCTTGATCTTTGCGGACAACCAGTGCAAGCTCCGTGCTATTTTCGTCCTCGTTTTTGATCGACAATGGAAAGGCCTTGTCCACACCTTCCAGAGCTACTTTCTCACCTGTTTTTAATTCTACTAGGTAGTACACGCCATCCTTTGTACCAAAACTGTAGTCCCCATTAATCGGTGTGTGGCTATCATAGTTTTTCATTAGAATGGAAGTTTTATCTACACCATCAAATGCCTTTTTAAATTGTTCTCTCTGCTCTTCAGCTTTCTTTTGATCTTGAGACTGAACCGTCTCTTGCACAGCAGCAATCCGTTCCATGTTTTGCTTTTTCGCTTGTCTCGCCTGATGGATCAAGACCGTTCGTATCAAGAAAGAACCAGATAAGACGATGCCAATCAGCATAGCAATAATATTTTTTTTCTTTTTCATTTTCTTCTTCTTAGAGTATACAATATAAGGGTGAGAAAATGCTATTTTATCTGTTTTTTTAAAATAATATAACTTGTAATCAAAATCACAAATAGAACTAATATAAAATTCAAAGTGTGAAATATTCCTATAGAATATGGCGCAACCCACCCCTGTTTGAAAATCAAAAATGAAATAAAACCAGTAGCCATAGAAGTAGGCATAAAAGCAATTCCAATTATATTAAGCCAATTCACATAAAACGGTGCTTTTTCTTCCGATAATATTCTTGCGATAAAATATCCAACAATTCCTACCACTTGAATAATTATTGCCCCCAAAATAGCTTCCATTGTTTGTTTTTCATACCATTCAGCAAATGCACAAAACAATCCAATAGCAATAAAGGCTGTTGATGAGATATAAAGTACCTTGCTAGCAAATTCTCTATTTTTTTGTTCTTTATCTACTACGGGTTCAATTCCTTTTAAAATATGATCTGTAGTAACACCAAAATAATCACTCATTATAATTACTTTTTCTAACTCAGGTGTACTTTGTTCACTTTCCCATTTTGAAACAGCTTGTCTTGAAACACCTACCTTATCAGCAAGTTCTTCTTGTGATATTCCTTTAGTTTTTCTTAAATATTGTATTCTGTCTGCCATGTTCATTTGACAACACTCCTTTCTTTTATGATACAATCATAACAATTTCGCTGGTTGCATAGCCACCATTAAAATATAGAAATATGTCAACTTGCAGTTGCAAATGTGTTTTTCAATACAAATCCCTATAAATTCCGATTTGTTATATATTTACATTATACCCTACTTATGGCAGACTAGACTTTCTCAGTTTATTCTACTGTTACTGACTTGGCAAGGTTACGCGGTTTGTCCACATCGAGGCCACGGTGAAGTGTTGCAAAGTAAGCAACCAATTGCGTTGGTACGACCATTGAGATTGGTGAGAGGTAAGGGTGGACGGTCGTAAGGACGATATCATCTGTATCTTTAGCAACATTTTCTTCTGCGATGGTGAGAACCTTGGCACCACGGGCTGCGACTTCTTGGATATTTCCACGAGTATGGTTGGCAAGGACTGGATCTGACAAGAGGGCCAAAACAGGCGTTCCTTCTTCAATCAAGGCAATGGTTCCGTGCTTGAGTTCTCCTGCCGCAAAACCTTCACATTGGATGTAAGAAATCTCTTTGAGTTTGAGACTAGCTTCCATGGCTACATAGTAGTCTTGCCCACGTCCGATGTAAAAGGCATTACGAGTTGTTTCGAGAAGGTCTCGAACCTTGGCATCAATGGTTTCTTTCTCAGAAAGGGTTGATTCGATAGACTGGGCTACGATAGACAGCTCACGAATCAGATCAAAGGCTTGGGCTTTGGCATTGCCGTTTGCTTCTCCGACTGCTTTTGCAAGGAAGGCAAGAGCTGCGATTTGTGCTGTGTAGGCCTTGGTTGATGCCACGGCGATTTCAGGACCCGCGTGAAGAAGCATGGTATGGTTGGCTTCACGTGAAAGAGTTGAACCTGGCACGTTTGTCACTGTCAAGCTTGAGATGCCCATTTCATTGGCCTTGACCAAAACTTGACGGCTGTCAGCTGTTTCACCAGACTGGCTGATAAAGATGAAGAGTGGTTTCTTGCTGAGAAGTGGCATACCATAGCCCCACTCAGATGAGATTCCAAGTTCCACTGGTGTATCCGTCAATTCTTCCAGCATCTTCTTAGAAGCAAATCCTGCATGGTAAGAAGTTCCAGCTGCTAGAATGTAGATGCGGTCAGCGTCTTGAACAGCCTTGATGATAGCTGGATCTACAACAACTTGACCAGCATCATCTGTATAGGCTTGGATGAGTTTACGCATAACAGTTGGTTGCTCATCAATTTCCTTGAGCATGTAGTAAGGGTAAGTTCCCTTACCGATATCTGACAAGTCAAGCTCCGCAGTGTAGCTAGCACGTTCACGGCGATTGCCATCATAGTCTTGAACTTCAACGCTATCAGCCTTGACGATTACCAACTCTTGGTCATGGATTTCCATGTATTGGTTGGTCTCACGAATCATAGCCATGGCATCTGAGCAGACCATATTGTAGCCATTTCCAAGACCAATCAAAAGTGGTGATTTGTTCTTCGCTACATAGATGACATCTGGATTTTCAGAGTCAATCAAGGCAAAGGCATAAGAACCACGGATGATGTGAAGAGCTTTTTTGAAGGCTTCAAGCACTGAGAGATCATCTTCTTCTGCAAATTTTCCAATCAAGTGAACGGCGATTTCCGTATCTGTTTGCCCCTTGAAGTGGTGACCTGCAAGGTATTCTTCCTTGATTTCAAGGTAGTTTTCAATCACCCCATTGTGCACCAAGACAAAACGTCCAGTCTCAGAGCGATGTGGGTGAGCGTTGTCCTCGGTTGGTTTACCATGAGTCGCCCAACGCGTATGTCCGATACCAGTTTTTCCCTCAACACCGGTAGTTTTAGCAGACAATTCTGCGATACGACCAACAGCCTTGACTAGATGATTTTCAGCACCACCTAGAACAAAAATTCCCGCAGAATCATAGCCACGGTATTCGAGCTTTTCAAGCCCTTGAATCAAAATATCAGTTGCATTTGTGTTTCCAACAACACCAACAATTCCACACATAGTATATACGACACAGACCAGCTGTGCTTTCCCCTTAAATTGGTATAGTCTGATTTTCCTTTTACAGAACCAGCAAAAACAGTATATACTTGTTTTTCTCACTTGTCAAGCATAAAAATTGGTATAGTTTTTTAAAATACCATCAGAGCAAGATTTCACTTGAGAACTGACAAGTAGGATTCGATTACTTATAATAGAGAGAGGAGGTAGTTACCATGTGGTTTTTCTTCGCACTTTTATCTGCTGTCTTTGCAGCCTTAACTTCTATTTTAGCCAAGATTGGGATTGAGGGAGTTCCGTCCAATCTAGCAACAGCCATTCGTACGGTCGTCGTCATCCTTATGGCTTGGGCTATGGTTTTCCTGACCAATAGTCAGACTGAAATCGTCAACATCAGTAGAAAAAGTTGGCTCTTTCTCATCCTATCTGGTTTGGCAACAGGTGCCTCCTGGCTCTGCTACTACAAGGCCTTGCAGATGGGTAATGCGACTGAGGTATCTGCTGTCGATAAGTTTAGTCTCGTCATTACACTCGTTTTAGCCTTTTTCTTGCTACAGGATGTCCTGACGTTTAAAACAATCATTGGCTGTATCTTAATTACGATTGGGACCTTGGTGATGATTTTGTAATCCTCTCCCCCTCCATATATGACCTCCCCCAAAAAAGTTAGATAGTTTTGGGGATATTTTGTTACGTCTAAATTTATAAGTACAGGGAATCAGCTTCAAGCGTCTAGCAAAAAGGAGAGAACCAAATTGGTTCCCTCCAAGATGAATTTTTTCATCAACCCATTACAGTTGATATAAAAACTAATTATCTCAGGTGGCTAACTTCGACTTGAAATTTTGCCTTTCTAAATCTGAATGTGGTAAACCGATGACCGACTTTTGACTAATCTAAGAGCATCATGGAATCAATAAACAATTTCTTTGTGAAATAACCATTTTTTATTAAGTAAGCTGTATATTTTGCTCTTGTAACCATTTGATCATACTCTTCCGTCGTACATTCCTGAACCACGCGGCTAGCTTCTTCCAAACTGGACACGACAAAGCCCAAACCTTTCTCACGGATATAGTCCGCATTAGAAAGATAGTCTGGCACAACCACCGGAATACCCGCGGCCAGATAAGTTGTCAACTTATAAGAAACATTTTCTTTGTAGTAGTCACGCTCTTCCGCAGGATTTTCGGAATTTCCCCATACTAGACCAAATCCTCCTCCTTTAGACAACTCCAACAATAATTCCTGCTGAGTTCGCCAACCTTCAAGGTGGACTTTGGAATAATCTACTCCTTCTGCTCTCGTAGCATAAACATGAAGGGGGGTACTGTGTTTCCAGTCAACAATATGTGGAAAACGAGATGGGTCTCCTGAGAAGATTAATTTTTTCTCAAATTTTGGAGTATAGAGTTCCAAACCATGGGGAAGATCCCAAAGTTTTTGAACAACGTAGTTCTTGACGGTTAATCCCTCTGAAACGAGTTTCTGGTACATTTGTTCTGATGGTACTACCACCACATCACACTTGTTGTACATGTCAATGTGGGCCTTCATAAGATAATAATTGCTCTCAAACATTAGTGGCTGAACATCATGGATAAACATCACCATTTTTACATGAGAAAGCTTTAACTTTTCTATCAAGTGATTGTCCCATTCAACACTATTCCATGAAGGAGATTGGAAAAAAACGACATCTCCATAAGATACCCCCGCGACAATCCCATCCATCCGCGAGTTCAGTTCTTCCCACGGTTCATGGCTTGCATCATAAAAATAGATTCCCAGCTCATTAACTCCAAACTCTCGAACAATTTTCATGACATTGTTCTGCGCCATTAAGGCCACACTCGTTGATGCTTGCCCAAATAAATTTGTGAAATGTACTTTCATTGTTTTCTAAATCCTCGTCTCAGTAATTTCTCTAAACATTGTATCATAATTTACGGCTTTTCAAAAGCGTTTATATGCCAATTTTCAAGCTTGAGTTAGCTACTTGAAGTAATAATCTCATCATTTTAGAATAATGCTGATCAAGCATACTATCCAAGAAGACTAATTTTCTAGTTGTCAGTTTTAATCCTTTAAGTACAAATCTATATAAGATTTTCATTGATTCTTATCTTCCAAGAACGATAAGGATAGACCTAGTAGATATTTTTCTCACTCAATCTCACAAATTCGGTATCTTTTAGCTATGATAGATTGAATGAGTTGTTCCTGTTAAGTATATAATTTTTTGCACCTTTAGATTTCTCTGTTTATCTTGTGATGACTACAAGCTCACATATAGAATTCTTATGTGAGCAAGTCACTCGCTTCTTTTTAGAGATTTGAGAAAGTCAGATTTTTCCATTTTTCTCGCCAATTTTTCTTGGACAACCGATCTTGATAGAGTTTCATTCGGTCTTCATTATCTAGGAAATGAGGAGTCGGGGAAACTTGAAACTTTAAAATATCCTCTAAACCATAGGGGGCAAAGAGCTCTAAAGTTGCGTCAGCATGCAAGCGAAGGCCTACCGCCGTGCAACGCTCGGGATACTTACTCATAGCATCACGAGAACTCGTGTAGGGTGCAGTGTGGGGACTGTGAAGGTGCATATAGACCTGATTTTTCAACTCCCACTGATACTGGGGAAAATCCTCTTTCAGCTTGCTCTCTATGCCCAACGTATCTTCATAAGAGATAGCTGGATCAAAGAAAATCACATCCACATCTGTTTCACAGTCAAAAGGTGATTTGTCTGACAAGAGATTCCAGATGAAATTTCTGACAGAACCTGCTGCCAACCACGAGTCTTTCAAACCAAGGTCTCGGATGATGGTTAAAATAGCCATCATATCAGGATTTTCTCTAACACTATCTAGGATTTCTTGTTTATTTTTCATTATACTCATAGCCCAAATGCTCGTAGGCCTTGGCTGTCGCCACCCGTCCAGACCGTGTCCGCATGATAAAGCCTTTCTGGATCAGGTAGGGTTCGTACATGTCTTCAACCGTCTCACGCTCCTCGGCAATATTAACAGAAAGAGTTCCTAATCCGACAGGACCACCACCGTACATCTCAATCATGGTCCGGAGGATTTTTTGATCCACATAGTCCAATCCTTCATGGTCTACGTCCAGCATGGTCAAGGCCTTATCCGTAATGACATCATCGATTAAACCATCCCCCATTATCTGGGCAAAGTCGCGCACGCGCTTGAGGAGACGATTGGCGATACGGGGAGTTCCTCGACTGCGTAAGGCCAGCTCAGCAGCCGCCTCATGGGTGATTTCCATCTCAAAAATATCGGCCGTCCGCTCAACAATTTCCGTCAAGTCAGCGTGGGCGTAGTATTCCATATGACCCGTAATCCCGAAACGCGCTCTCAAAGGATTAGAAAGCATACCCGCACGGGTCGTCGCACCAATCAAGGTAAAAGGTGGCAAGTCTAAATGGACACTGCGACTGCCTTCACCAGCTCCAATCATGATATCAATGTAGAAGTCCTCCATGGCACTATAAAGCACCTCTTCCACCGACATGGGCAAGCGATGAATCTCATCAATAAAGAGGACATCCCCAGGCTCCAAATCATTTAAAATCGCTACCAGATCACCCGCTTTTTCAATGACAGGGCCAGACGTTTGCTTGAGATTGACTCCTAGTTCATTAGCAATGACAAAGGCCATGGTTGTTTTCCCCAAACCTGGAGGGCCAAACAAAAGAACATGGTCCAGCGCTTCATCACGCATTTTGGCAGCCTCGATAAAGATTTGGAGCTGGTCCTTAACCTTATCCTGCCCGATATATTCACGTAAGTATTGAGGACGGAGCGTACGTTCAACTAACTCCTCATCCCCCATTATCTCATTATCTAAAATTCTACTCATGTTCCTATTATAGCAAAAATCCAAGCCACAAACAAAAAAGCCACCTGATTGGGTGGCCTCTTTAGGGAGATTATTATGAAAAAGAAAGGATTAGGATTTCATTAAATAAAGTTAGGAGGTCTTTACTTAATGACTATATGATACACGAGGAGACTTAAAATTACCTTAACTTTTTTCTGATTTATCATTTTTTTAGAAAAATTTTTTCCAAATGAAATTTCCTTTCTCAAGCAACAAAAAAGCCACCTGATTGGGTGACTTCTTTAGGAGATTATGATGAAAAAGAAAAGTTTAGGATTTCATTAAATAAAGTTAGGAGGTCTTTATCTAATAACTATATAATACACGAGGAGACTTAAACTTTACTTAAGAAAAATAATTATTTTTATTTTTTTCGATCCACCCAAATCATTCCCGTACAATCATAAGTAGATAAGGTTTCAAAACCCAGTGAACAGTAGAATTCCAAATTTTTTTCTGTCTGTTCGGTCACTAGTTGGACTTGATAGGCATCTTTAAAATCCTCTAAAGCCTCTTTCATCAAGTCTCTACCAATCCCTTGGCGCTGATAGCTAGGCAAAACGATCAAATCCTGGACAAAAATCGATGAAAAACCATCTCCGACTAAACGGACCAAGCCCACCACGGCATCACCATCAAGTGCCAGGTAAATTGCTAATGAGTGAGACAAGGCCTGCTCAAGCATCTGGGGTTGATGTGTATAATTTGTCCAACCGACTGCCTGATAGAGATGCAAAACATCATTTATATTTACTAAATCTTGCTTTCTAACGGTAATCATGTCATCACCTTTTAGAGTTCTCTCAAGCTCTTGTACTGCCGCCCATTTTTATCAAAATTTTCAGGAGCCAGCCATGCTTCCAAACGAGCTTTGACTTGAGGCCAGTCCTTATCAATCATAGACAGCCAATCCGTATCTCTAGTTCGCCCCTTATAAACGACTGCCTGACGGAAGGTCCCTTCATAGACAAAGCCCAAACGTTCTGCCGCTCGTCTTGATGGGAGATTTAGAGCATCACATTTCCACTCGTAGCGACGATAGTTAAGCTCCTCAAAAACATAGCGAGCTAGTAAATAATGGGCTTCTGTCCCTATCCTCGTACCCTTAAGTGCTGGTGAAAAGGTGACAGCACCCACTTCTATTACTCGGTTATTCTGATCAATTCGCATGAGAGAAAAAGTTCCTAAAGTCTTACCAGTTGCCTTGTCTACAATCGCATAGAAAAAACGGTCCTTACGAGCCAACATCTGGTTTAAAAGGCTGACCAGTTCCTCCATATTTGCCACTGGCTCCTGAAAGAGGTAGGTCCACATCTCTCGAGGCGTATCTGGACCATAAACAGCTAGTAAATCCTTCGCATGCTTCTCTACCGAAAGAGCCTCTATCCGAGCATAACGCCCTTCTAAAAAATCGATAGCAGGTAATTTACCAGACGTGTGACCGACTACAGATTCACCAATCATCTGACCATATTCGTTTACTGGCATCGTTTTTCTCCTTGTTCATTCCTTGAATATAGTATAACATATCTCAATGAAAATTTTAGGAAACACTTGGATTTCGATTCAACAATGCAAACTCCTCTTATAAAAATCATCCCCCCAGTTTATGGAGGAATGATCAAATATGGAAACGAGTGAGTTAATGCCCCTTGTGCTTCTCTCTACGTTTTTGCTGTTTGCGTTCAAATTTCTCTTGCTTGAACAATTGCTTTTGGAGACTGGACTATTGTTTTGAATGCTTTTTTCGTTCCTCATACTGCAACTGTAAAAGCTCTTGTGACTTAGAAGAAACTTTCTGCTTCACCTGTTTCTTTACAGCACGCTGCAGACGCTTCGGATTCTTAATCTTCACATGTTGTTTGACTGTTGCCTCTGGGCTAAAAGATAACCCAGCAAACTGAGTCTGTAAAAGTTTCAAAATTTCATCCTCTTTTGGTTCCTGACCAAATGTCACACGACAAACTTGATAAGTTCCCTCATACTCTTGTTCAAACAATCCATGCCAAAACCCATCTTCAAAATAAACTGTCAAGCCAATTGAAACGATTTCCATGACAGCACCTCCTTAAATCTATCCCTAAGAATGGACAACCAAGGAGGAAGGTTACTGATAGGCTTGCCTACGTCTGGACTACCAACCAGAACTGTGTTTTTATCTTAGTTGGGACTATTATAGCATAATCCAATTTAAAAATCCTCCAGATTCTACTCTGAAGGATTCATTTCTTATCTAACAACGATATTGACGAGTTTATTAGGTACACTAATCACTTTCACGATTTCCTTGCCGTCAATCTCTGCTTTGACTTTTTCGTCAGCAAGAGCAATTTCTTGCAATTCTTCGCGTGATAGATCTTTAGCAACCATGAGTTTGGCACGGACTTTTCCTTTGATTTGGACGACAATTTCAATTTCGTCTTCAACCAATTTGCTTTCGTCCCATGTTGGCCAAGCTACGTAAGAGATTGACTCACCTGTTGCTGCGACTGTTTGCCAGAGTTCTTCTGCCAAGTGAGGTGCAAATGGGGCAATCAATTGGATAAAGCCTTTGGCGTAGTCTACATAGAGTTTGTCTTCCTTGTTGGCAGCGTTGACGAAGACCATGAGTTGGGCAATGGCTGTGTTGAATTTCATGGACTCGATTTGCTCAGTGACAGCTTTGACTGTTTCGTTATAAACTTTGTCAAGAGCACCGCTATTTTCCACAACGATTTCCTTGCTTGTGATCAAACGATAAACACGGTCGAGGAACTTACGGCTTCCTTCCAGACCTTCTTCTGACCAAGCGATCGAAGCATCAAGTGGTCCCATGAACATTTCATAGACGCGAAGGGTATCGGCACCGTATTGTTCCACCACATCATCTGGGTTGACCACGTTCTTGAGGGATTTAGACATCTTGGCTGGAGCCTGCTCCAATTCTTCTCCTGTTTCCACATGGAAGAGGGAACCGTCACGTTTTTCAACCTTGTCAGTTGCCACAAGAGCCCCACGATGGTCACGGTAGCTTGTTCCCAAAATCATTCCTTGGTTAAAGAGTTTTTGGAATGGCTCTTTCGTCGGAACAACACCAATATCATAGAGGAATTTGTGCCAGAAACGAGCGTAAAGCAAGTGAAGCACGGCATGTTCTGCACCACCCACGTAGATATCCACTGGCAACCATTGTTTAAGGAGATCCTCGTCAGCTAATTTTTCTGTGTTGTGTGGGTCGATATAGCGGAGATAGTACCAGCTTGAACCAGCCCATTGTGGCATGGTATTGGTCTCACGACGACCTTTGACACCATCTTCACGCGTCACTTCAAGCCAGTCTGTCAAGTTAGCCAATGGGCTTTCCCCTGTACCTGAAGGGCGAATGTCCTTGGTTACAGGCAAGACAAGTGGCAATTCATTTTCAGGGACAGCTGTTGAAGTTCCATCTTCCCAATGAATAATAGGGATTGGCTCACCCCAGTAACGTTGACGGCTAAAGAGCCAGTCGCGGAGACGGTAAGTCACCTTCTCTTGACCACAGCCTTTTTCTTCCAGCCAAGCGACAATCTTAGCAACCGCATCTTCTTTGTTAAGGCCATCTAGGAAATCCGAATTGACATGAAGACCATCTTCTGTGTAGGCAGCTTCTGCTACATTTCCACCTTCAAGCACTTCTACGATTGGAAGGTCAAATTGTTTAGCAAATTCCCAGTCACGTTGGTCATGGGCAGGCACAGCCATAACAGCACCTGTCCCATAGCTAGCAAGAACATAGTCTGCAATCCAGATTGGGATTTCCTTGCCATTGACAGGATTGATGGCATAAGCACCAGTCCAAACCCCTGTTTTTTCCTTAGCAAGGTCTGTACGAGCCAAGTCTGACTTGAGGCTAGCTTGGTGTTTATAGTCTGCTACAGCCTCTGCTTGCTCAGGGCTTGTGATAACGTCAACTAAGTCATGCTCAGGAGCCAAGACTGTGAAGGTCGCACCGAAAAGAGTATCAGGACGAGTAGTAAAGACGGTGAATTCCTTGTCAGTCCCTTTCACTTTGAAAGTTACATTGGCACCAGTTGATTTACCGATCCAGTTGCGTTGCATGTCCTTGATAGACTCCGGCCAGTCCAACTCATCCAAGTCATTAAGCAAGCGCTCTGCATAGGCCGTGATTTTAAGCATCCATTGACGCATTGGTTTGCGAACAACTGGATATCCTCCACGCTCAGAAGTTCCGTCAGGAAGCACTTCTTCGTTGGCAATGGCCGTCCCCAATTCTTCCACCCAGTTTACTGGCACTTCAGCTTCATAGGCCAAGCCTTTTTCGTAGAGCTTAGTGAAGATCCATTGCGTCCACTTGTAGTAGTTTGGATCTGTTGTGTTGACTTCACGGTCCCAGTCATAAGAAAATCCAAGCGCATTGATTTGGCGTTTGAAGTTAGCAATATTTTCCGCTGTAAATTCTGCTGGGTCATTCCCCGTATCCATGGCGTATTGCTCTGCAGGCAAACCAAAGGCATCCCAACCCATTGGGTGAAGGACATTATAGCCTTGCGCGCGCTTGTAGCGGCTGAGGATATCTGTCGCTGTGTAACCTTCTGGGTGTCCTACGTGCAATCCAGCTCCTGAAGGATATGGGAACATATCGAGAGCATAAAACTTCGGTTTTGATGCATCTGTTCCTGTCTTAAATGTATGATGTTGAGCCCAATAGCCCTGCCACTTAGGCTCAATTTCCTTATGATTGTAAAAACTCATGCTATTTCTCCAATTTTATGATGTTACTATTATACCATTTTTGAGGGAATTTGAAAGACGAGAAAGAATCTTTTCCCCTCCTTATCAAGAAAGATTGGCTCTAAAAGCACTCTTACTTAGCTGAATAAAAAAATTAGCTCCTCTGAGGAGCTATCTTCTATCAATGCTTATTTTCTTCCATCTTCTCACGTCCCAGCTCCCGATAGCTACGATCGCCAACGACTTGGACCGTAAACTGACCGTTCTCATATTCAAGAATCGTCACGCTACCATTATCCAGACCATGCGGATGCATACCATTGATCAGATAAACAATGGTTCCAATCGTCATTCCATGGCTGACAACGAGGGCATTTCCCCCACCTTGCTCTTCCATTTCTTTGGCAATCGTTTCAAAACCTTCCTTGATTCGACCACTGAGTTTTTCCCAACCTTCTGCCCAGCCTGCAGTATCAACCTCAACTAGACCTTCTGCTAGCTCTGCATAGGACAACTGATGAACATGGTCTACATTGAAAATTCTCGGAATCAACCCCATAAAGAGGTCCCCATCATAGGCCCCATCAAAACTACCAAAACACCACTCACGGATTCGCTTGTCCATGCGGTAAGGGATTTTCCCCTGCAAGCCAAGTTCTTCTAGGATAATTCCCATAGTTTGAATGGTGCGCCCTGAATCACTGGAATAAGCGCGGTCAAACTGCAAACCAGACTCTCTCAAGCCAATTCCCAGTTCATGGATTCCCAACTCACCTTCTGTTGTCAGAGGTGTATCACTCCATCCTTGAGCACGTCCAATCGTGTTAAACATCGTTTTACCATGACGGATCAAGTACAATCTTACTTTAGACATTTTCTATCCTCCATTTTCTTCTATTATATCATGGAACAAAGAAATATTCGGCTTTCAACAGTAAAGTCCGCTCTCGTAATTTTCCCACAAGAAAAGCTACCCTAACGGTAGCTTTCCTAGGAGATTATTATGAAAAAGTTTAGGATTCTAATTAAATAAAGTTAGGAGATCTTTATTTAATGATTATAGTATACACAGTCATCCTTAAACTCAACTTAAATCCTCTCTCTTTTTTATTAATTTTTAAAACTATGGATTGGAGCTGGGATTTGCCCACCGCGAGAGATGAAATCGACAGACGAAGCTCCATTGACTTTCATAACTGGAGCTGTTCCTAGCAAGCCACCAAACTCAATCATATCGCCTTCTTTGCCCTTTGGAATGATACGGACGGCCGTTGTTTTCATGTTAATAACACCAATTGCCGCCTCATCCGCAATCATAGCCGCAATGGTTTCAGCAGGCGTATCTTCTGGAATGGCAATCATATCCAGCCCAACAGAACAGATAGCCGTCATGGCTTCTAGTTTCTCTAAATTCAGAGAGCCATTTTGTACCGCAGCAATCATACCCTCATCTTCAGAAACGGGAATAAAAGCACCTGACAAGCCACCGACCTGGTTACAAGCCATCACTCCGCCCTTCTTAACTTGGTCATTCAAAAGAGCGAGGGCAGCCGTCGTTCCATGCGTACCAACTGTTTCTAGACCCATTTCCTCAAGGACACGTGCCACAGAATCACCAACCGCAGGAGTAGGTGCCAAACTTAGGTCGACAATTCCAAAGTCAACACCAAGTCTCTCGCTAGCCATCTGACCAACTAATTGACCGATACGAGTAATCTTAAAGGCTGTTTTCTTGACTGTTTCAGCCACTACATCAAAGCTCTGTCCACGAACTTTTTCCAAGGCACGCTTGACAACTCCCGGGCCAGAAACACCGACATTGATGATAACATCTGCTTCACCGACACCGTGGAAGGCTCCCGCCATAAAAGGATTATCCTCAACAGCATTAGCAAATACAACCAACTTGGCCGCACCCATATCTGATAGCGTAGCTGTTTCCTTGATGATGCGTCCCATATCTGCAACCGCAGTCATGTTGATGCCTGACTTGGTTGAGCCGATATTGACGGACGAACAAACCTTGTCCGTCTCAGCTAGAGCGCGGGGGATAGAATTGATGAGAATCTCATCTCCTTTTTGATAACCCTTTTGTACCAAGGCAGAAAATCCACCAATAAAGTCAACACCAATCTCCTTAGCTGCCTTATCAAGTGCCTTTGCCAAAACGACATAGTCCGTCGCATCAGTCGCAGCACCAATCAAAGAAATCGGAGTCACCGATACCCGTTTATTAACAATAGGAATTCCAAGTTCTGCAGCAATTTCATCTCCCACAGCCACTAGATTTGCAGCTTTAGTGGTGATTTTTTGGTAAATCTTTTCAGCAGCACGTTCAATATCTGGATCAATACAGTCCAAAAGGGAAATCCCCATGGTGATGGTTCTGATATCGAAGTTCTGCTCCTCGATCATGGCAATGGTTTCTGTAACTTGTCTAATATCCATAGCCACCTCCTAGATATTATACATAGCGTCAAAAATCGCCGCACTTTGAATATTGATTTTAACATTCAAGGTCTGACCGAAAGTTTCAAACTCATTTCTGAGAGAGGTAAAATCTTGTTTTTCATCACTTGATACGACCGCCATCATGGTAAAGTATTCATCCAACACAGTCTGAGAAATATCGTCAATATTCAAACCCAACTCTGCAATCTTAGTAGACACGCCTGCAACAATACCAGCCTTGTCCTTGCCAACCACTGTAATAATAGCCTTCATCCTTATACCCCATTTCTACGATTTTTAGAAAACCTGAACGTTTTTGATTTTCTTTTTTCCTAGTATAGCACATTTCCATAGAAAATACTAAAAAACGCCTGCTTACGAAGTTGTTCTTAAACAAAAAACAATTTCGTAAACAAGCGTCTACCCTATCAAATGATGATGAGTGTTCCCGCTAGGACCGAAGTCCCAGCGGTAGACCAGAGCTAGACTAAGAGCACAAGACTCCATCATCATAACACTCAACAAAATTGATGATTTTATACTAATTCGATGATCGCCATTGGCGCTGCATCACCACGACGTGGTTCAGTTTTAAGGATACGAGTGTATCCACCGTTACGTTCAGCATAACGAGGTGCGATTTCTGAGAACAATTTTTGAAGTGCTGTAGTAGAAGTGTACTTATCAGTTGCTTCATCATAGTTTTCAGATGCGATTTCATTACGTACGAAAGCAGCTGCTTGACGACGTGCATGCAAATCACCACGTTTACCTAGAGTAATCATTTTTTCAACAGTTTTACGGATTTCTTTAGCACGAGCTTCAGTTGTCACGATTGATTCGTTGATCAAAAGGTCAGTTGTCAAATCGCGAAGCATTGCTTTACGTTGTGAGCTAGTGCGTCCTAGTTTACGGTAAGCCATGTATTCCTCCTTTATTTATCTTTTAATCCAAGACCCAAGTCAATGAGTTTGAGTTTCACTTCTTCCAAACTCTTGCGTCCAAGATTTCGTACTTTCATCATCTCTGCTTCAGATTTTTCTGTCAAATCATGCACAGTGTTGATACCGGCACGTTTCAAACAGTTGTATGAACGCACAGACAAGTCCAGTTCCTCAATCGTCCGATCCAAAATACGATCATCAGATTCAGTATCAGCTTCTTTCATCACTTCTGCAGATTTAGCAATCTCTGTAAGATTTGTAAACAAATCAAGATGTTCTGTCAAGATACGTGCTGAAAGCCCTAAAGCATCTTCTGGAATAATTGTTCCATTAGTCAAGATTTCAAGGGTTAATTTGTCAAAACCATCATTGCTACCTACACGAGCAGGTTCAACCTGATAGTTGACTTTTGTAACTGGTGTATAAATAGAATCTACAGCAAGTGTTCCAACTGGTGCATTATCTTTTTTGTTTTCATCAGCAGGTACATATCCACGACCACTGTTAACAGTCATTGTCGCTTTTAGAGAAGAACCTTCACCGATTGTAAAGAGATAATGATCTGGATTTACAATCTCAATATCACTGTCAGTCAAAATATCTCCAGCTGTAATTTCAGCAGGGCCTTCAACGTCAAGTTCAATGATTTTTTCATCTTCAACGTATGATTTCACTGCAATCCCTTTAATGTTCAGAATGATTTGCATCACGTCTTCACGAACACCTGGAACTGTGTCAAACTCATGCAAGACACCTTCAATGTTGATAGATGTCACTGCTGCTCCTGGTAGAGAAGCTAGTAGTACACGACGAAGAGAGTTACCAAGAGTTGTACCGTAGCCACGTTCAAGTGGTTCGATTACAAACTTGCCATAATCTTTATTTTCATCAATTTTTGTTATATTTGGTTTTTCAAACTCGATCATTTAGTTACTCCCTCTTAAACGAAAAGCAGTGTAATGCAATGATTATACACGGCGACGTTTTGGAGGACGAGCACCATTGTGTGGCACTGGAGTCACATCACGAATTGCTGTTACTTCAAGACCAGCGGCAGCAAGCGCACGAATAGCTGACTCACGACCAGAACCTGGACCTTTTACAGTAACTTCAACTGATTTAAGACCGTGTTCTTGTGCAGATTTAGCAGCAGCTTCAGAAGCCATTTGAGCAGCGAATGGTGTAGATTTACGAGAACCTTTGAAACCAAGAGCACCAGCTGATGACCAAGCAATTGCATTACCATGCACATCAGTAATCATAACAATAGTGTTATTAAATGTAGCGTGAATATGAGCAATACCAGATTCGATATTCTTTTTCACACGACGTTTACGTGTTGGTTTAGCCAAGACTTTTACCTCCTATATTATTTTTTCTTACCAGCAATCGCAACAGCTTTACCTTTACGAGTGCGAGCATTGTTTTTAGTGTTTTGTCCACGGACAGGAAGTCCACGACGGTGACGAATACCACGGTAAGAACCGATTTCCATCAAACGTTTGATGTTCAAGTTTACTTCACGACGAAGGTCACCTTCAACTTTGATTGCATCCACTTCACGACGGATAGCATCTTCTTGATCTGATGTAAGGTCACGTACACGAACATCTTCTGAGATTCCAGCAGCAGCCAAAATTTTCTTAGATGTTGCAAGTCCGATACCATAAACGTAAGTCAATGAGATTACTACACGTTTGTCATTTGGAATGTCAACTCCAGCAATACGAGCCATGTTTTCTCCTTTCTATCTTATCCTTGACGTTGTTTGTGTTTTGGATTTGCTGGGCAAATTACCATAACACGACCATTACGACGAATTACTTTACAGTATTCGCAAATTGGTTTGACCGATGGTCTTACTTTCATTTCTTATCCCTCCAAGTTTTTCGATTATTTAAAGCGGTAAGTGATACGTCCACGTGTCAAGTCATATGGACTCATCTCGACAGTAACACGATCTCCCGCTAAAATACGAATATAGTTTTTACGAATTTTACCAGAAACTGTTGCTAAAATCTGATGTCCATTTTCAAGTTCAACCGTAAACATTGCGTTAGGCATTGTATCGACTACTTTGCCTTCAACTTCAATCACATCGTCTTTTGCCACGCAAAAGCACCTCCATAAATTTCGATTTGATGCCTCTAGACACAGAGACAACAATTATAAGTCAGACTATCTCAGTATAACATTTGTGGCGATTTTTTGCAAGTGTGAAAAACGCTTTATTTCAAATTTGTCAATACTTTTTCGATGTCTTTGAACACATCATTGATATCTTGATTTCCTTCGATATCGTGAACCAAACCTTTGGCACGGTAGTGAGCAATGATTGGTTCACCTTGGGCGATATTGACATCCAAACGACGCTTAACTGTCTCGGGTTTGTCATCTTCGCGTTGGTAGTAATCTTCTTCTTTGTAGTCAACTGGTGGGTTGAAAACTTTGTGGAAGGTTTCGCCTGTTTCGCGGTGGATGATACGGCCACTCAAACGTTCCAAGAGACAATCTGGGTTCACTTCGATATTGATCACACCTTCTAGTTCGATACCAAGTTCAGCCAATGTTTTGTCCAAGGCATGCGCTTGTTCAATCGTACGTGGGTAACCATCCAACAAGAAACCTGTTTCTTTGATGTCGTCCTGTGAAAGGCGTTCTTTAACAATACCATTTGTAACTTCATCTGGAACCAACTCACCTTTGTCGATGTATGACTTTGCAAGCACACCCATTTCAGTTTGATTTGCCATAGCAGCACGGAACATATCCCCAGTTGAAATGTGTGCCACGTGGAATTGTTCCACAATTTTAGCTGCTTGCGTTCCCTTACCTGCACCAGGCAAGCCCATAATCAAAAGATTCATGATCTGATCTCCTTATTTTGTATTTAAATAGAAGCAAAATAACTTTTTAACTCCTATTTAAAAACAAAATAGAAGAGGGGAGATGAAAATCTATCTTTCTAGGTAGACCTTCATACTCCACTCTCTAAGCAAAAATAGTCTTGCTTTTATTCTGTTTTGTCCATGAAACCAACATACTTACGTTTCAATAGGTAACCTTCTAGCTGTTTGATTCCTTCGATACCTGTCGAAATAATGATCAAAAGACTAGTTCCCCCAAAAGCAACCGCTTCTGAGAGTCCAAAGACATCTTTTGCTACAATCGGCAAGATTGAAATCACACCAAGGAAAAGGGAGCCGACAGTTGCAAGGCGACGAAGAAGTTTTGACATAAACTCTTCCGTTCCTTTACCTGGACGGACACCGTGGATATAGGCTCCACTCTTTTGCAAGTTTTCTGCTGCTTTCTCTGGATTGATCTGTACAAATGTATAGAAGAATGTAAAGAGAATAATCAGCAGTGCATACATGGCAACACCTGTTGGAGATGTTGTCGCAAGCATTTCTTGTGCTGTACGTACCCAAGTCCAATCAAGCCCCATAGCGCTGACAAACTGAAGAATAGCCGCAGGAGCTGCCGTAATCGAACTTGCAAAGATAACTGGGATAACACCAGCAGGATTGACCTTCAAAGGAAGGTAAGAACTGGATGGAGCACCTTGAGCAACTTTTGTATATTGGATCGGAATTTTATATTCTGCCTGTTGTACATATGTTGTAAAGTAAACAATCAACAAAACAGCTATAATGAGAATAACGACAAATATAATAGATGACGTCAACCGATCACTTGGAATATTGACAAAATAGTCCACGTAGATGCCATGAATCATCTCTGGAATTGAAGCCACAATCCCAGCAAAGATAATCATAGACACCCCGTTACCATATCCCTTATCAGTGATTTGCTCCCCGAGCCAAGTAACAATCATAGTACCTGCAGTCAGGATAATACCAATCGTAACAAAGACTTGAGGTGTTAGATCTGTCGTTAATAATTTTGCACCAGATAGAGTGTTAAAACCAGCAGTGATTCCGATTGATTGCACAAACGCAAGTACAAGCGCAATATAACGAGTAGCCTGGTTTATCTTTCTCCGTCCTACTTCTCCCTGCTTGCCCCACTCTACAAACTTTGGAACAATATCCATTTGTAGCAATTGAACAACGATGGAAGCTGTGATATACGGACTCACACCGAGTGCAAAAACCGAGAAGTTCTTCATGGCATTCCCTGAAACTAAACTAAGCATGTTCAAGAAGGATAATCCACTCAAAGCTTCCAGACTTTTTGCATTCACACCTGGTACAGTAATACTAGTCCCAATACGGAAGACAAGTATGATAAAAATCGTAAAGAGAATTTTTGATCTTACTTTCTTAACCTTGAGGGCCTCTTTTAATAATTTAAAAAACATAGGTCACCTCTCTAGATGACTTCTACTGAACCACCTTTAGCAGTGATAGCTTCTTCAGCTGTTTTTGAGAATTTAGCTGCTTTCACAGTCAACTTCTTAGTCAACTCACCGTTACCAAGAATTTTAACGCCTGATTTTTCAGCCTTTACAATTCCTGCTTCGATAAGAACAACTGGAGTAACTTCAGTACCATCTTCAAAAACGTTCAATTGATCAAGATTTACAATTGCGTATTCTTTAGCGTTGATGTTAGTGAATCCACGTTTTGGAAGACGACGGAACAATGGAGTTTGTCCACCTTCAAAACCAAGGCGAACTCCGCCACCGCTACGAGCTTTTTGACCTTTTTGACCGCGACCAGATGTTTTACCGTTACCTGATGAAGTACCACGACCAACACGGTTACGTACTTTACGAGAACCTTCTGCAGGTTTCAATTCATGAAGTTTCATTATTTTTTCTCCTCTTTTGTAAAATGCTAGCGCCGATAAGAGAGAAAAGGTTGTCTCCCTTATCAACTCGCCTATACATTCGTCATCTTAGATGACTATATCTAGTTTTAGGGGATGAGTATTGCCACATCCCCTAAAAATTCATTAGTTTACTTCTTCAACTGTTACCAAGTGAGATACTGCAGTGATCATACCACGGATAGCAGCGTTGTCTTCTTTGATAACAGAGCTGTTCAATTTGCCAAGTCCAAGTGCTACAACAGTTTTACGTTGTGATGGAATGCGTCCGATTGGAGACTTAGTCAAAGTAATTTTAATTTGAGCCATTTTATCCCCTTTCTTATGCCAAATCAGAAACTGAAATACCACGAAGGGCAGCAACTTCTTCAGCGCGTTTCAATTGTTTCAAACCTTCAACAGTTGCACGAACAATGTTGATTGGAGTGTTAGAACCAAGTGATTTAGATGTAATATCTGCCACACCTGCCAATTCCACAACGGCACGAACTGCACCACCAGCGGCAACTCCAGAACCTTCTACAGCAGGTTTCAACAATACTTTAGCTCCACCGAATTCTGAAAGAACTTCGTGTGGGATTGTTGTTCCAACCATAGGAACTTCAATCAAGTTTTTCTTAGCATCTTCTACTGCTTTACGGATTGCTTCTGGAACTTCTTGAGCTTTACCAGTACCAAATCCTACGCGACCGTTGTGGTCACCAACAACAACAAGAGCTGCGAAACGAAGACGACGTCCACCTTTAACAACTTTTGTAACACGGTTGACAGCAACTACGCGTTCTTCTAATTCAACTGCATTGTCTTTAAATGCCATTTTCTAGTGTCCTCCTATTAGAATTTCAATCCGTTTTCACGAGCTGCATCAGCCAAAGCTTTCACACGTCCGTGATATAGATATCCACCGCGGTCGAACACCACTTCTGAAATACCTTTAGCGTTTGCACGTTCTGCAACGAGTTTACCGACAGCAACGGCTTGTTCAGTTTTAGTTCCTTTTGAAACTTCTTTGTCAAGAGTTGAAGCACTTGCGAGCGTTACACCCGCTACGTCATCAATCACTTGAGCGTAGATGCCTGTATTAGAACGGAATACGTTCAAACGTGGGCGATCAGCAGTTCCAGAGAGCTTTCCGCGAACGCGACGGTGGCGTTTTTGGCGGAGTTTGTTTTTATCTGGTTTAGAAATCACAGTTTTCACCTCTTTAGTTTTAAATCGTGTGCTATGCACAAAGTTGGAAAATAGGTCGGTGGTTGAAGATCAACCACTCAACATTATTTACCTGTTTTACCTTCTTTAAGACGAACGTATTCGCCAACGTAACGGATACCTTTACCTTTATATGGTTCTGGTGAGCGAAGGCTACGTACGTAAGCAGCTGTTTGACCAACTACTTCTTTTGAAATTCCGCTGATAACGATTGTTGTTGGGTTTGGAAGTTCAAAAGTAATTCCTTCTGGAGCTTCAACTTCGTCTGGATGAGATTTACCTACAGCCAAAACAAGTTTTTTTCCTTGAAGTTGTGCACGGTAACCAACCCCACGCATTTCAAGTTCTTTCTTGAATCCTTCTGATACACCAACAACCATGTTGTTCAAAAGCGCACGAGTAGTTCCGTGAATAGTTTTCATTTCTTTTGAATCGTTTGGACGGTGAAGAGTTACTTCAGTACCTTCCACACGAATTTCAATATCTTTTGAGAACTCACGAGTAAGCTCTCCCTTAGGTCCTTTTACAGTTACTACGTTGTCATTGTTAGTGAGTTCAACACCAGCAGGCAACACGATAACTTTATTACCAATACGTGACATGTTTATTTTCTCCTGTTAGATTGTCAGGCCATGATGGCCAGTTTTCACGGGGTTAAATCGATTTCTCGATTAAAGGAACATTTAGATTTCAATTTCAAAGTGAATCTAGACATCGTCTCGCAGGCATAACTTTGGGTTAGGCAAGAGACGATAACGAAGAGTCACAAAGAAATTGGGAGCTAAATATTACCAAACGTAAGCGATAACTTCTCCACCAACGTTCTTTTGGCGAGCTTCTTTATCAGTAAGCAAACCTTCAGAAGTTGAAAGGATAGCAATTCCAAGTCCGTTAAGAACTTTTGGAAGATCTTCACGTTTTTTGTAGACACGAAGTCCTGGTTTAGAAACACGTTTCAAGTTAGTGATAACTTTTTCACCGTTTGGTCCGTATTTAAGGAATACACGGATGATGCCTTGTTTGTCATCTTCGATGATTTCTACGCTCTTAACAAAACCTTCGCGTTTAAGGATTTCAGCAATCCCTTTTTTGATGTTTGATGCAGGTACTTCAAGTACTTCGTGTTTAGCTTGGTTAGCGTTACGAATACGAGTTAGGAAGTCTGCGATTGGGTCAGTCATAACCATTTTGTTTTTCTCCTCTTACTAGTAGTTTGCAAGTTGCACTTGCTAGTTAATACATGATACAAAGAGCGTAACAGCAAGAGCAAAAATAGGCAATTTGATACAGGAGCGATGCTCCAAAGCAAATTGGTCTTTTTCACACAGAGTTTTAACGCCCTTGATATCTTAAATTACCAAGATGCTTTTGTTACACCAGGAATTTGTCCTTTGTAAGCTAATTCACGGAAGCAAACACGGCAAAGTTTAAATTTGCGGTAAACTGAATGTGGACGACCACATTTTTCACAACGAGTATAAGCTTGAGTAGAGAACTTCGCTGGACGTTTGTTCTTAGCAATCATTGATTTTTTAGCCATTAGATTTACCTCCTATATTATTTTGCAAAAGGCATTCCAAGGCCTGTAAGCAATGCACGTGACTCTTCGTCAGTGTTAGCAGTTGTTACGATAACGATGTCAAGACCACGAGTTTTGTCAACGTCATCAAAGTTGATTTCTGGGAAGATCAATTGTTCTTTCACACCAAGTGTGTAGTTTCCGCGTCCATCAAATGATTTTGTTGGAACACCGTGGAAGTCACGTACACGTGGAAGTGAAACTGAAACCAATTTGTCCAAGAATTCGTACATACGTTCACCACGAAGGGTAACTTTTGCACCGATCGCTACACCTTCACGAAGACGGAAGCCGGCGATTGATTTTTTAGCTTTAGTGATAAGTGGTTTTTGACCTGAGATAAGTGCCAATTCTTCAGCAGCTTTTTCAAGGCTTTTAGCGTTTGATACAGCTTCACCAACACCCATGTTCAAAACGATCTTATCTACTTTAGGCACAGCCATCACTGATGAGTAGTTGAATTGTTCTGTCAAAGCAGGAACTACTTCATTAAGATATTTTTCTTTTAAACGATTTGCCATTATACTTCTCCTTTCCTTCGTGATTAATCAAGCACTTCGCCTGATTTTTTGTTGTAGCGAACTTTTTTACCGTCTACAAATTTGTAACCAACACGACCAGCTACACCGTTTTTGTCCAAAACTTGAACGTTTGATACGTGGATAGCTGCTTCTTTATCGATGATACCACCTTGAGGAAGTTCGTTAGTTGGACGTTGGTGTTTCTTAACGATGTTTACACCTTCAACGATAACTTTGTTTACTTTTGGAAGGGCAGTAAGGACAACAGCTTCTGTTCCCTTATCTTTACCAGCGATTACGCGAACTTTGTCGCCTTTTTTTACAAACATTAGGTTTCTCCTTGATTTTTCTTACGCCCATAAGGGCACCCTAGCTTTAAGCTAGGGGACTAGTTTGTTTTTAAAAATTAAAGTACTTCTGGAGCAAGTGACACGATCTTCATGAAGCCACCTTCACGCAATTCACGTGCAACTGGGCCAAAGATACGTGTTCCGCGAGGAGTTTTGTCTTCACGGATGATAACTGCTGCATTTTCGTCAAATTTGATGTATGAACCATCAGCACGACGAGCACCTGATTTAGTACGAACGATAACAGCTTTTACAACGTCACCTTTTTTAACCGCACCACCAGGAGTAGCTTGTTTTACAGATGCCACAATGACATCACCGATGTTCGCAAATTTACGTTTAGAACCACCAAGAACTTTGATAGTCAAGATTTCGCGTGCACCGCTGTTGTCTGCGACTTTCAAACGAGTTTCTGTTTGAATCATTTCAGTTTTCTCCTTTCAGGTTTGATTAGATGATGACCGCTTCTTCAACAACTTCTACAAGACGGAAACGTTTTGTAGCTGAAAGCGGACGAGTTTCCATGATACGTACGATATCACCTTCTTTGGCAACATTGTTTTCATCATGTGCTTTGTATTTCTTAGAGTAGTTAATACGTTTACCATAGACTGGGTGGTTACGTTTTGTTTCAACTACAACTGTGATTGTCTTGTCCATTTTGTCAGATACAACACGTCCAACAAGAACTTTACGATTATTGCGTTCCATTGAAATTTCTCCTTCCCTAGTCTATTATTTCGCTTCAGATTGAACTGTTTTGATACGAGCGATTTGTTTTTTAACTTCTTTCAAGCGAGCTGTTTGTTCCAATTGACCAGTAGCAGCTTGGAAACGAAGTTCAAACAATTCTTTTTTCAATTCGTTTTCGCGCTTCGCGAGTTCTTCTTGAGAAAGACCACGAAGTTCTTTAACAAATTCTTTTACTTCATTAAGTTTCATGCCTTCTCCTTATTCTGCTTCACGTTTTACGAATTTACATTTAACTGGCAATTTGTGGCTAGCAAGACGAAGCGCTTCGCGAGCGATCTCTTCAGATACACCAGCAACTTCAAACATCACTTTACCACGTTTAACTGGTGCTACCCAACCTTCAGGTGCCCCTTTACCAGATCCCATACGCACACCGATAGCTTTAGCAGTGTATGATTTGTGTGGGAAGATTTTAATCCAAACTTTACCACCACGTTTCATGTAACGAGTCATGGCGATACGAGCAGCTTCGATTTGGCGGTTAGTGATCCAGTGGCTAGTTGTAGCTTGAAGACCGTATTCACCGAATGCTACTTCTTTTCCACCTTTTGCTTCACCGCGCATTTTTCCACGGAATTCACGACGGTGTTTAACACGTTTAGGTACTAACATTGGTTATTTACCTCCTTTAGTGTTTTTACGAGCTGGAAGAACTTCACCACGGTAGATCCATACTTTAACACCAAGTTTACCGTATGTAGTATCTGCTTCTTCCCAAGCGTAATCGATATCTGCACGAAGTGTGTGAAGTGGAACAGTTCCTTCAGAGTATCCTTCAGCACGGGCGATATCTGCACCGTTCAAACGACCTGATACTTGAGTTTTGATTCCTTTAGCTCCAGCACGCATTGCACGTTGGATTGCTTGTTTTTGTGCACGACGGAAAGCAACACGTTGCTCCAATTGACGAGCAATTCCTTCACCTACAAGATGAGCATCCAAATCAGGTTGTTTGATTTCGATGATGTTGATGTGTACTTGTTTTCCAGTCAATTTGTTAAGTTTTGCACGGAGTGCATCAACGTTAGCACCACCTTTACCGATAACCATACCTGGTTTAGCAGTGTGAAGTGAAACGTTAACTTTGTTTACTGCGCGTTCGATTTCGATAGTTGAAACTGCTGCGTCAGCAAGTTCTTTTTGAACGAATTTACGGATTGCAAGATCTTCATGAAGGTAATCCGCGTATTCTTTTTCAGCATACCATTTGGCATCCCAATCACGGATGATGCCGACACGCATACCAATTGGATGTACTTTTTGACCCACGATTTTACCTCCTTATTTTTCTGCAACAGCTACAGTGATGTGAGCTGTACGTTTGTTGATTGGTGAAGCTGAACCTTTCGCACGTGGACGGAAACGTTTCATAGTTGGTCCTTCGTTTGCGAATGCTTCAGATACTACCAAGTTAGCTTTGTCCAAACCAAAGTTGTTTTCAGCGTTAGCTACAGCTGAATTCAAAACTTTCAAGATGATTTCAGCAGCTTTGTTTGGTGTGAATGTCAAGATTGCAATAGCATCGGCTACGCTTTTACCACGGATGTTGTCAAGAACAAGACGTGATTTACGAGGTGAAACACGTACTGTACGAGCCATTGCTTTAGCTGAAGTAATTTCTGCCATTTATGTTCTCCTTATTTTCTACGTGTTTTCTTGTCGTCTGCAGCGTGACCTTTGTAAGTACGAGTTGGTGCAAATTCACCAAGTTTGTGACCTACCATGTCTTCTTGGATGTAAACAGGTACGTGTTTACGTCCGTCATAAACTGCAATAGTGTAACCAATGAAACTTGGGAAGATCGTTGAACGACGTGACCAAGTTTTGATAACTTTTTTCTTTTCGTCGTTAGCTTGAGCTTCAACTTTTTTCATCAAATGCTCATCGACGAAAGGTCCTTTTTTAAGACTGCGTCCCATTTTTATATTTTCTCCTTTAAATGTTGTACCACAGCGGCTTGCGCTCGCATGGAGCGCTACCGAGCTGGCGGATTTACTAGATGCTTAAGCGACTAGTTTACTATTATTTCTCGTTGCGACGACGAACGATAAGTTTGTCAGATTTCGCTTTCTTGTTACGAGTTTTAAGACCAAGAGCAGGTTTGCCCCATGGAGTAGATGGCGCTTTACGACCAACTGGTGCTTTACCTTCACCACCACCGTGTGGGTGATCGTTAGGGTTCATTACAGAACCACGAACTGTTGGGCGGATACCTTTCCAACGGCTACGTCCTGCTTTACCAAGGTTTACAAGTCCATGTTGTTCGTTTCCGACAACACCAACTGTAGCACGACAAGTTCCAAGAATCATACGAACTTCGCCAGATTGAAGACGAACAAGAACGTATTTACCTTCTTGACCCAATACTTGGGCAGAAGCACCAGCAGCACGTACCAATTCTCCACCACGACCTGGTTTCAATTCGATGTTGTGGATCAAAGTACCAACTGGGATGTTAGCAAGCGGAAGTGCGTTACCGACTTTGATATCTGCTTCTGGACCTGAAACGATACGTTGACCTACTTCAAGACCTTTAGGAGCGATAATGTATGCCTTCACACCGTCAGTATAGTGAACCAAAGCGATGTTTGCAGAACGGTTTGGATCGTACTCGATTGTTTTAACAACTGCTTCAACGTTGTCTTTGTTACGCTTGAAGTCAACCAAACGGTAGAAACGTTTGTGTCCACCACCTTGGTGACGAACAGTGATACGACCGTTGTTGTTACGACCAGCCTTGTTCTTCAAAGCAACAAGCAATGATTTTTCAGGAGTGCTTGTTGTGATTTCAGCGAAATCCAAAGAAGTCATATTACGGCGACCGTTTGTTGTTGGTTTATAAACACGAATTCCCACGATATTTCCTCCTTAGATTATTCAGCTTCAGCAGCAAACAACTCGATTGCTTTTGAATCAGCTGTAAGTGTGATGATAGCTTTTTTAGTTTTGTTAGTAAAACCAGTGTAACGTCCAACACGTTTCGCTTTTGGTTTTACGTTGATTGTGTTAACGTTAGCAACTTTAACACCTTCGAAAGCAGCTTCAACAGCTTGCTTGATCAAAAGTTTGTGTGCACGAGTGTCAACTTCAAATACATATTTACCTGCTTCAAGTTGAGCCATTGAGCTTTCAGTGATGACAGGTTTTTTGATAACATCATACAAATTCATTATGCAAGAACCTCCTCGATTTTAGAGATAGCTGCTTGTGTGACAAGAAGTTTGTCGCTATTTGCGATGTCAAGAACACTTGCAGTTGTAGCAGTTGCAACTTTCACATTTGGAAGGTTACGAGCTGAAAGAGCTGCGAATTCATTTCCTTCTTCAAGGATAACAAGAACTTTAGAATCGATGCTCAATGCTGCAAGAACTTTTGCAAATTCAGCAGTTTTTGGAGCTGTAAATGAAAGAGCGTCTACAGCTACGAATTTGTTTTCAGCAACTTTTTCAGAGTAAACTGATTTAAGAGCTAGGCGACGAACTTTTTGTGGAAGTTTGTAGCCGTATGAACGTGGAGTTGGTCCGAAGACAACACCACCACCACGCCATTGTGGTGAGCGGATAGAACCTTGACGAGCGCGTCCAGTTCCTTTTTGACGCCATGGTTTGCGTCCACCACCTGATACTGCAGAGCGGTTTTTAACAGCGTGTGTCCCTTGACGAAGACTTGCGCGTTGGCTGATGATCACATCAAACACAACTGATTCATTTGGTTCGATACCAAATACTGCATCGTTAAGAACAACTTGGCCAGCTTCTTTACCAGTTTGGTCAAATAATGTTACGTTTGCCATTGTGACTGATTTCCCCTTTCTTTATTATTTACCAGCTTTAACTGCTGATTTGATAGTGATAAGAGATTTCTTAGCACCTGGTACGTTACCTTTGATAAGGATAACGTTCTTTTCTGGAACAACTTGTACAACTTCAAGGTTTTGAATTGTTACACGGTCGCCACCCATACGTCCTGCAAGGTTTTTACCTTTGAATACGCGGTTAGGTGCAACAGGTCCCATAGAACCTGGACGACGGTGGTAACGAGAACCGTGAGCCATTGGTCCACGTGATTGTCCGTGGCGTTTGATAACACCTTGGAAACCTTTACCTTTAGAAGTACCAGTTACGTCAACAACGTCTCCAGCTGCGAATGTTTCAACTGTGATTTCAGCACCAACTTCCAAGCCTTCAACGTTTTTGAATTCACGAATGAAGCGCTTAGGAGCCGTGTTAGCTTTCGCTACATGTCCTTTAGCAGGTTTGTTGCTCAATACTTCGCGTTTGTCATCGAAACCAACTTGGATAGCGTTGTAACCATCTGTTTCAACAGTTTTAACTTGAAGAACAACGTTTGGAGTTGCTTCGATAACTGTTACAGGGATCAATTCGCCAGCTTCAGTGAAGATTTGAGTCATTCCCACTTTTTTCCCTAAGATTCCTTTTGTCATGAGAAAATAGTTCCTTTTCTATATTTTTTATTCAAAAAGTTTTTAACGAGCGTTTTTCATGCTCAAGGTATCAAGCTTTAGATTAAAGTTTGATTTCTACGTTTACACCACTTGGAAGATCCAATTTCATCAAAGCATCAACTGTTTTTTGAGTTGGGTTAACGATATCGATCAAGCGTTTGTGTGTACGCATTTCAAATTGTTCGCGAGAGTCTTTGTATTTGTGAGTCGCACGAATGATTGTGTAGAGGCTACGCTCAGTTGGAAGTGGGATTGGACCCGCAACTTGTGCACCTGTACGAGTAGCTGATTCTACGATTTTTGCAGCCGCTGTGTCAAGCGTACGGTGTTCGTAAGCTTTCAAACGGATACGGATTTTTTTGTTTGCCATCTTTTTCTCCTTTTCGTCTATTTAAGATAATAGGCTAGCTCCACAAGAAAACCGACGCGCGTTGCGTGGCAATGCAACCGAGCGTGTCGCAACCTCTTGCATCAAAGCTAAGGCTGTAATTTACAGCACCATAATAGAATAACACAAAGCCCCTGCGATTGCAAGGGATTTGTGAGCTTTTTTTCGTTTTTTTGGGATGAAACTGTTTTCTCTTTTCATCTTTCCAAGATTACGGATTTATATCTATAAAAAACTGCCTTTTCTTCTATATAGTATGTGCCATTCTGACCTTGAATTTATCTTCTGATTGATCTACTAAAATGTCCGCTTTAGACTCATTTTCTCTATAGTATAGCAGATACTGCTCCCGTCTCATATGATGGCTAGCTAATATAAAGGAAGCATCTCGATTTCTTATAGTCGTATCTCGAGCGAGACGCCTCTTTAATTCTGTTTCTTCATCCGTGTAGAAACAGATGGTTTTATCAAAGAGTTCCTTGGGTAGAAAACCCACAGTCATTCCTTCGACAATCAAAATCGGTTTTGCTCCAGACAAGACCTCGCTAGCCTTCCAAGGTTCGTCGATTGTCAAGACATCCATACCTGCCTGCAAGGCGAGAATATCTCTCTGCAAACTTGCCAGTTCATGCGCCACTGGCAGACAAGCTGTCACTTTTTGATCTGGCGCTTGCTTTGGTATTACCAGGTGACGTTCTGAAGTGATATAGGGATCTGTTTCTAGTAAATTTACTGTAGTAGAATCTAGGGCTTGATATAATTCCTGAGCGAAGGTTGACTTGCCTGAAGCCCCATGTCCGTAAATCCCCAGTGTTTTGACTTTCCCTGACTCTATCTCTGAGACCAGTTGTTCTATCAGGTCTTTTTTCTTCATTCTCTCTTCACCTGTTCATAGCTTTCTTTTCCGTCATTAAGCTTGTCCCAAATCACTATTTGCCCACTTTTGAGGGATTTTTGCACATCGATAATTCGTTGATTAGAGGAACCTCGAAACTGGAGCATGAGATTACGCTTGCTTTTATCATACCGTCCATCGACAAGGATGTCAATCAGCGACAAGAGTTCCAGTTTATCTGGAGTTTCCAGCATCATTTCTTCCCAAGTGTAGCCCGTCCAGGACCAGATGTCTTTGTCTGGCAATTCCTTTCGAATGCGTTTAACGAGAGGCAAGAGAATTCCTGTATTAAGAAAGGGTTCTCCTCCTAGCAGGGTCAATCCTTGAACATAGGGCTGGGCAAGGTCTTCCATAATCTGTTCTTCTAACTCTGCTGTATAAGGAATACCTGCATTGAAAGACCAAGTCGCAACATTATAGCACCCCTCGCAGTGGAACATACAGCCTGCGACATAGAGAGAGTTTCGTACACCTTCTCCATCGACAAAGTTAAAAGCCTTGTAATCAATAATCCGCCCTTTACTGAGTTCTTCACTTTTCCATTCACCTGGTTTTGGTGTATTCCATGTCATCCTTTTACTCCAAGTCTATCCAATAGCGCTCCGTTCCGTTTCGAACATCCTCCAACTCCCCACCATTAGCTAAGATAACAGCTCGGCTTGCTGGATTTTCTGTGCTACAAGTCACTAAAGCTCGTTTAATATTCTTTCCCTTAGCAACTTGTAGACCTTGTCGGAGGGATTCTTTGGCATAACCTTTGCCTCTTTCAGAGGGACGTATGGAATAGCCGATATGGCCCCCATTTTCTAGTAAGTAGTCATTTAATCGGAGACGAAGGTTGAGAAAGCCAAGAGCCTGGCCTGCTACGTCAAAACTAACCAGCTGGATAGCAGGAACCCAGTTTTCAGGAATATTGAGTCCCGCTTCCGCTTGAAGATTTTCTTCTAGCCACTCTTCATAAACAAAATTGTTGGCGTTCCAAAAACCACCATCGTGGGCTGATTGAGTCTGTTCAAACTCTGCCATCATCTCTAAAACTGTTTCTTTATCTGCCAATGTTGGTCTGCGTAGTATCATTTTTACCTCCAATTAAGAGAAAAGCGAGAGGCAACTCTCACTTTTATTTTTTCTTGTTCTTGTTTAAAAACTGTTCTCTGAGGTTGAGCAAGCGTTCTTTTTTACCTGTTCCACCTTTAGAGTATTTCTCGTGATAACGGGTCACTTGTGCGCGCCCCTTATCATCCAATTGGTATTTCCCCATTCCATTTCCTTCTAATTTGTTACTTCATGTCCGGCTGTTTTAATGGTTGAACCGTTCATGTGTTTGACACGCGCAGCGATTTCCTTGTGGCGTCCGTTAACCATCGGACGCGCTTGAGGATTTCCCAGATAGCCACAAGTTCGTTTCACAACATCTACTGTTTTTGGGTCGCTATTGCCACAGTTGGGACAAGCAAAACCTCTCTCGGTCGGTTCAAAATCCCCTTCAAAATCGCACTTGTAACAGCGATCGATCGGAGTGTTGGTTCCTAGATAACCAACACGGTCATAGGCATAGTCCCAAACAGCTTCCAGGGCCTTAGGATTTTGTTGAAGAACTGGATACTCACAATAATGAATGAAACCACCTGACGCACCTGCTTCTGGATAAACTTTCTCAAAGTCTAATTTTTCAAACGGTGTTGGATTTTTACGGACATCATAGTGGAAAGAGTTGGTGTAGTATTCCTTATCTGTAATATCAGGAATAGAACCAAACTTCTCTGTATCTAGTCGACAGAAACGGTCTGTCAAACTTTCAGATGGTGTTGAGTAGATAGAGAAATGATAGCCATATTGGTCGGACCACTCTTCTACACGGCGTTTCATATCGCGAATGATGTCTAGCGTGAATTCCTTGGCTTCTGGATTGCTTTCCCAGCTATTGCCAAAGAAGACCGTCGCTACTTCATACAAACCGATATAGCCCAACGAAACTGTCGCTCGACGATTCTTAAAAAGCTGGTCAACACTTTCTTCTTTTCCAAGACGGCGGCCAAAGGCTCCATACTGATAAAGGATAGGAGCATTTGCTGGTGTAGCTTCCTTGGTCCGTTCGACACGGTAAACCAGAGCATCTTCTGCGATGTTCATCCGCTCGTTGAAGATTTCCCAGAACTTATTCATGTCGCCCTCAGACTCGAGGGCAATGCGAGGAAGGTTGACCGTCACAACACCTAGATTCATCCGACCAGAATTGACTTCTACGCCATTCTCATCCTTCCATCCTTGAAGGAAAGAACGGCAACCCATAGGTACCTTGAAAGAACCAGTCAACTCGATAATCTTATCATAGGATAAGACATCCGGGTACATCCGTTTGGTTGCACACTCGAGGGCCAACTGTTTGATGTCATAGTTTGGAGTCCCTTCTTCCAAGTTAAGGCCTCTTTTAAGCGTAAAGATGAGTTTAGGGAAGATGGCTGTGCGGTGTTCTGAGCCAAGACCCTTGATACGAATGGTCAAGATAGCTTTTTGAATTTCCCGTTCAAAACGACTAGTTCCTAAACCAAAACCTAGTGAAGTAAAAGGTGTTTGTCCATTTGAAGTGAAGAGGGTGTTGATTTCATACTCAAGAGATTGCATGGCATCATAGATGTCTTTTTGGGTTTTCTTCCAAGCATAATCATCCCGTTTTTCAGGCAAGACCCACTCTTCCGCATCTTTGAGGTGCTTTTGGTAATTCTTCTCTGCATAAGGTGCCAAAACTTCATCAATACGGTCAGCTGAACAGCCCCCGTACTGGCTAGAAGCAACGTTGGCAATGATTTGCGAAATCTGAGCTGTCGCAGTCTGGATAGACTTGGGACTCTCTACCTCTGCGTTACCAATTTTAAAGCCATTTTCCAGCATGCCTTTAAAATCAATCAAACAGCAGTTAGTCATAGGAGTGTAGGGGCTGTAGTCCAAGTCATGATAGTGTATATCCCCTTTTTGGTGAGCATTGGCTACGTGCTTAGGAAGCATTTGCAATCCGATTGATTTCCCCACAATCCCTGCTGTCAAATCACGTTGAGTATTAAAGACATCGCTGTCTTTATTGGCATTTTCATTGACAACCGCTTGATCTTTATTGAGGAGCTTATGGATACTAAAGTTGATATCTGTCGCTTTTGAGCGCTCAAAATCCCTTTGTGTCCGATAAGTGATATACTCCTCAGCCAGCGCATATTCTTTGGCTTCAAGGAGTTCATGTTCTACGATATTTTGAATCTCGTAAATCTTAACACCTTGAGGGAAGCGACTGTGAATCTCCGCAACAATGTGCTCAAGCAATCCATTGAGACGTCTTTCAACCAAGGGGGTCACATCCATGACTTTATCAGCCGCCTTGTGAAGCGCTCTGTCAATCTTATCTACATCAAATAAAACTCGTCTGCCGTCCCGCTTTTCAACGAACAAGGTTGGAGCAGGAGCATTTTTCCCTTCCAATACAATCATATCCATGCTCTTTTCTATTTTACTTCTTAAGTGATATTATACCACTCTAAAAAGAAAAATCAATATCTTGTGTCAAAAATTCTAAAATTTTTAAAAAAACACAAGATATTGATTTGTTATTTAGATTTATAAAGCTTGAATTGACTAGTATCTGTCTGAACAAGCTCGTATTTTTCATTGAGCAGGTTCTCTACATCCGACCACAAGGAAACTCTTTGATTGACCAAAATCATCTTCGGTTGATTTTCTTTCAAGTCATTGACTAGTCTCGTTTTATTCTCGTCGCTTGCAGTATAGAGAGTTGGGGTCACTAGAGAAGTCGGAGCCAGTCGTTCACTTGCTCGATAGAGATCTGGACGATCGTCCCAAGCATAGACACGATCCTCAGAACTCGTTTGCTGTTTGACCAAGCTAGCAAGCTGATCGCGTTCCTGATAAGTACTTGGATGCGAAATATAGCGGCTCAAAACGGGTAGGAAAAGTAAATAGACTATCGCAACTACTGGTAGATAGAAATTTCCTTTGAGGTAGCGACCAAAGAGTGATGAAGAGCGATCTCTTCGTCTACTACGACTGATACGATCAGAACTCCCTTCTTTGATGTTGGTTAGCAATAACAATATCAGGAAGGGCAAAATCGCTGCCAAACGTGAGCCATGCAAAGGTTCCTTTGAAAGAATTAATAAAGCAAGAGTTACCAGTAAGCCTAAACTAGCGCCTATTGAGACAACAGACTGTTTGGCTGACTTGGTCTGAAACAATCCTGAAAAGATTAATGTCAGAATCCCAACACCGATGGATAGCAAGCCATAGAAAGCAGCATTCTCCATAAGATTGGCATTTGAAAATAGACTAAGCGTATCAATTGGATACAAGGTATGGCTAATCGCATCACCAAAAGTTCCTGTTAATACAGTGTAGTAGCCAATTGGATAAAATATGAGAGAGAATCCTAGAGCTGATGCGAAAAATTGATACAAACCATGAGCAAATCGACGCTTGGCAATATTAAATCCAAACAAACTCAAGGTAAGTGTAGCTGCAAACAAGGTTGTGGGAATAGGTGATAGGAAGAAAGCTAGTGCCAAACTCATCCCAATTCGCAAGAAACCTTTATCGTTACTTGGATCATCCAGATAGTCAGCTACTAGACTAAAACTATAAAATAGAAAAGGTAAGGCCACAACCACTGCATAGCTACCACCAAATCCCAGACTGCCCACAAGCAGATAGAAAACCAACAAAAGCTGTCTAGCCTGCTCTCCCTGACCTGTCAAGGCATCTGCGGACTTGAATAAAAAAATTCCGGCCCCGAACAAGGCCAACCACTCCACCAAAGCAAATAGAATGCTACCTTGAGAGAGATAGATTAGTACGTAATAAAGCAGTCCATTTGAACCATAATAATCCGTGTAAATCTGCCCACTCTGGTGTAGCGCCCAACCAGTATAAAGATCTTGCATCTGTTGGGGGCTCACCAAACCAAAGATCAGAGGCAAAATCACAGAGACAGCTGTAGCAGCCAGACTCCAAATCACCACACTAAAAAATGGAAGTGGAGTTCGTTTCTTCTTACCTCGCTCTAATCCAAATTCGGATTCTTGATCCAGCCGTTCCCGATACTGGTATCGAAATTCTTCTAGCTGTTCGTCTTTTTCCTCGTATACGTTCATTCAATTTCTCCTAGTAAGTTTATCTGTTTTAGTATATCAAAATCTTACAGGAATGTCAGCTAGGGATTGATATTTCCTTAACTTCTTATCTAGCTCAGCAAAGCGTTCAATCTCTCGAAAACGGTGGAAACTGCTTGTTTGAAATTTTAGGATAAAATCATATTCTTCTTGATTTAGCATTTTCATCCTCCTCCTTATCTATTCGCAAAAAGACAAAAATAAGATCCAGCCTTAGGCTAGATCTTGGTTAGTAGTTAGAGCATGGGTGCAAACAACTGGACAATTTCCTTGATCAAACTTTGATACCAGCTTGTTTTGATCGTGTGGGGATAGATTTCTTGAGAAACCTTAAAAATCTCTTCGAAGTCCCTCTCAATGTCTAAAATAGATTGTGTTCTATAAAGCAAGACGGCATTTTCATAGTGGTGGAGCAAGCTACGATAGTCAAAATTGATGGTTCCCACTGTTGCTGCTTCTCCATCGACCAGCATTTGCTTACTATGAAGAAATCCGGGACTGTACTCATAAATGCGAACTCCCGCAGATAGCAAATCTGGATAGGCTCCGCGAGTAACCAATTGGATAACCTTCTTATCTGGGATACAAGGTGTCACAATTCGCACATCTACCCCTCTCAGAGCTGCATTTTTGATACTTTCAGTTAGATCATAGTCAGTGATCAGATAGGGTGTCGTGATATAGACATAGTCTGTAGCTTGATTGATAAGGTTTTGATAGACCGTTTTCCCAACTTGGGCTCGGTAGATAGGCTTTGGCCCACTACTGTAGGGGATGCAAAGCCCCATCCCATCTCTAGGTTGATTTTCGAGATGGTATTGGTCAAAGTCGCTAATTTCCCCACGGTTGATATACCAGGTTGACAAAAAGAGTCTAGTAAAAGCCTTAACCGCCGATCCATCCAGGCGAATACCGCTATCCTTCCAGTAACCAAAGCGTTCGATATGGTTGATATACTCATCGGCCAGATTGGCACCACCTGTATAGGCGATTTGACCATCGATAATCATGATTTTACGGTGGTCACGGTTGTTATAAGCAACGGTCAAGCGTGGAATCACCTTGTTAAATTTGTGAGCTTCAATCCCTCGACCACGAAGCTGGATGGTGTAATCTCCAGGCAAGGTTGCCATACAACCAATATCATCATAGAGAAGCTTGACTTCTACTCCTTGAGCAGCCTTTTCTTCCAAAATCTCTAAAATGCTGTTCCACATCAAGCCTTCTTCGATGATATAGTATTCGAGAAAGATAAATTTCTCAGCTTTCTTAAGGTCCTCTAGCATCTGGTGCCACATGCTTTCCCCTGAAGGGAAGAAATGGGTATCTGTTCGATTATAGACATCCGCATTCGTATCCATACTGAGGAGAGATTTGATAACGCCGTAAGCCGACTTATCCTCTTCCTTTAACTCCAGCCGAAGAGCTCTGCTATTATCCTCTCGGTCAACCATTGATTGGAGCTGCTTTAGCTGCTTCATTTCTTTTTTCGATAAACGGCGTTCTCCAAACATGATATAGAGCAAGGGACCAAATACTGGCACAAAGGCTACTAACAGCCATGTCACCTTGCTTTCAGGATTCATAGACCGATTGACAATTGATACAATGGTCGCTAAGCTTACTAAAATGACAAGGATAATCCAGAGAATCGGGGCCATTTGCCCAAGATAGAGAAATAAACCAAAGACGATAAACAACTCTGCCAACATGATGGTAATACTAAAACCATATTTGGACATGAGTAGCTGCATTTTTCTAGCTGTCATACATCCCCTTCCTTTTCTAACATTCTCCTTCACCGATTGATAAACTAATGTTTCTACTAGTATACCTCAGTTCAGGGGTAGATGGCAACCTTTTACCTTTGCTCATGCTCCAACCGTTCCGTGTTTGGATAATTGTTACAATTTCAGAGCCAACATATTGACTGTCATACCAGCTGCGGTTCCCATAAGATAGACGACATCTCCCTCCTTGACCAGCCCATGATCTAAAGAATAAGCCAAGCCAAACGGTACAGAGACTGACACCATATTTCCATAGTCAGTGACGAGATTGAGGTACTGATCCTCGGCCACACCTAGTTTTTCCATGACCAAAGGAAGAGCACGACTTGCTTGGTGAGGAATGATGTAGTCCACGTCTGCCAAGGCTAGCTGTGTTTTTTCTTGAAACTCTTCAAACATGACTGGGATTTTACGAGCAGACAAGAGGAGGATTTTCTTCCCCTTCATGTCAAACATATAGTTGGTCTTAGTCGCTTCAGAGTACTCTTTTGGTTGAAAAGAAGTCAGACCTCCACGAATCTCCGTATCGTGAGCTCCTTCTGACCAAGTACGTTGGAGACTAGCAATGATCCCTTTTTCCTGATGACTTTTTTGGAAAATAAAGGCTGCCGCCCCATCACTAAAGAGTTCAAAACTTTCTTTTTGCTTGGGATTGAGCCCTAAACTACCAACCTCACTGGATACAATCAAGACACGACCGTATTCGCCCGCCTCAATCAAGTGGGACATAGTCGATAGAGCAGAAATAAAGCTGGTACAAGTTGTATTGATGTCCATTGCTGGAATTGAGAGTCCTTTTGCCACGCGCTCATGAATCAAAGCAGCCGTACAAGGAATGGGCTGAACACCCACCGCACTAGCTGATACAAGGCAATCGATATCTTTAATATCCAAATTTGCATGTTCAAGTGCCTGCTGGATAGCTGATTCTGCCAAATCTAATTGCGTTTCTTCATTTTCCACTACACGATAACGAGTTTGGTCTTTGAATTGGACGGTATGCTTTGGAAGGCAAATGCCATAACCTGCGATTTCTACGTGTCTTTTTACTTCTGTCATTGTCTTTTTTCCTTTCATAAACGTTGGATACGTTTGAGTTTACGGCTAGTATCCCAGTGATAATCTGAAAATTGGATTTGAGGAACTATAAATTGCTTTTGCTGAGCCAAGAGTTGGAACTGTGCTAAAATTGCTGTCTCTACGTCCTCATCTCGTTGGCTTAGACAAACTTCCACTAATTTCTCGGAATGTTGCTTAACTTGGTAATCTCCTACATTCTCCACAAAGAGGATGCAACGTCTGATAAAGTCTGGATAAATCGTTACCTGCCCCCCATTCTGCCCTTCAAAGTAGAAGATATCATCAGAACGTCCTTCGACCTTGTCAATCCGTGTATAGCAGGAGCCACAGGGACAAGGCTCCGGATTTTCAACCAAGATATCATTGAGCTGGTAGCGATAAACAGGCTGACTGCTTCTTTTAAAGTCCGTAATCACTGGATAAAAACGGCGGTCATCCAGATACCGCTTTGCCACAAAGATAATGTCTTCGTTGAGATGTAGATTACCAGCTGAGCAAGTGCAGGCTAGGAAACCTTCTGTCGCCTGATAAACTTGATCAATAATGGATAGTGAAAAGGCTTCTGCGATGCGTTCCCTATCACTATCTTCCAAGATTTCTGCCACCGAAACGATTTTTTGTGGGTGAATAGCTAACTCTCCAGCCGTGAGACGCTTGCTCAATTCAATCAACATCGAAGCTGGTGCCACAATAATCGTTGGTTGATAGTTGTTGAGTCGCTCGATATGCTCATCTGTATGTTTGAAAATATCAAAATACTCTAGACGAATGAGCGCCGTATTGATGGTCTGATAGAGTTCATTATCGGCTCTCAGGAAAAAGGCGATGCGGTGTCCAAAAAGCTGCCCCTTTGGCAACATCTTTGCCAAGATAGCCGCAGCCCACATACTTCGCTCTTTCTCTGTTGTGATAAAGAGCCCCCGATGTCCAGACGTCCCTGAAGACAGACCGACGGCTACTTCCCCTTTAAGTTCACTGAAATCACGGGTTTTCTCACTTTCAATAGCTAAGGCTAAGGCTTCATCACGATCCACTCCTTGGGTGTTGAGCTCATTGAAATGTTCCATCATAAAAGCCTTGTCCATATGGTCAAAGTCGCTAGGAACCCCATTTTTAAAGTAAGGAGACTCTCGCTTTAAAAAGTCCATATAGTTGGTTAATTGCTTTTTCTGATAGTTTTCTAAAGCTTCTCGAGATTTGAAATGATGAAGCCAGCGAGTTTGGATAAAGGTTTTAAGAAAGGTTATTTTTTTCATATAAGATTGACTCTATCCTTTCTACAGGGTCATGACTAACAAGCACCTCAATTCCGTCTTTCAAGACTTCCTCCAGAAACTCCGTCCCCTTGATATAGTCGGCCTTATTATCCTGAACCAAGGAAGGAAGCAGGTGCATCTGCTTGGTATAAGGTAAGAGGTCAATTCCCCAACAGAGGTCTGCTGCAATGAGGAGATTGAAGTCTGGAAGGTACAGACAGGCTTGCCCCCTAGCATGCCCATCAACAGAAGCTACTAGGATACTGCCATCTACGAAAAGATCACAAATCGGACGATAGGGAAATCCCGAGTGATGCTGGTCAGTTCTGATAATGGTTAGATTTTCTTCAAAAGAAGCTGGCAAAAATTCCTTGAAAATCAGGTCTTTCAACTTGGGTTTCTGGTAAACTTCATACACTTCTTTTGTCAGGATAAAGGTTGCATGAGGAAAGAAGCTAGCTCCTCCCAGATGATCTGGATGTAGATGAGATAGGATGACATAATTTATTTCTTCTGGTTTAATCCCCTTAGCTCTCAGCAAATATGAAATCTGATCCTTCTCCGTCATTTGAACAGGTGTTCCTAGTCTATAGAAACCATAGCGAAGCTGGGTCTTAATATCGTAATGATAGCCTGTGTCATAGAGGAGATAGCCCTTGTCCCTGTGTTTGATAAGAAAAACACCTGCTGGAAAGGTCATCTTTTGATTCTTGACTCCCTTAAATAGCAAACCTGTGTAGCTGGTACAGTAGCCTGCTGGGAAATAATCAATGCTTTCGATAATCTTGGACATATTGTTCAATCCCTTCCGAAATACTGATTTGAGGGCGATACCCCAAGTCTCGCTCCGCCTTGCCGATGTCCAGCGTCTGACTATAACGGAGCAGATAATAGGTATAGCGTGTTAGAGCCGGTTCACCTTTGAGTTTCAAGACCTTATACAGAAACTCTAAACTACTGGCAATAACTGAAAGAAGAGGAGCTGGCACTTTTCTGTATGTTATTGGATAGCCCAGTTCTCTCAGGGTTTCTTCTATCAAATCCTTAAAGGTTCTTGGTTCCCCATTGGTAATATTATAAACTTGGCCACTAGCTTGAGGGGCCTCTAATGCCAAGCGAATTGCCAGAGCGACATTTTCCACACAGGTCATATCCATGAGCTGACGACCATCCCCTATCAAGGGAATGCCAATCTTCTGACTGAGTTTGAGAACACGGGGTAAAATACTGGTATCCCCAATCCCAAAAAGCCCACGAGGTCGTAAGATAATACTCGGAACATCGGGATAATCCTTAAACAGCTTCTCCGAAGCCAGCTTACTACGAATGTAGTTGTTCAGATTGTTTTCCTGAGGCGCAGCATTTTCTTTGATAGCTAGCTGATCTCGAGGCGCAGCATAGATGCTAGGCGAGGACACATAAACCAAACGCTGAATACCAGCCTCTCGGCAAGCATCCAGAACATACTTGGTCCCTAAGACATTTGTCTGGTAGAAGTCCTCCCAAGGACCCCAAACGGTAGAAAGAGCACCCGCATGCACAACCATGTCCATCCCCTGACAAGCCCGAGCCAAATCCTCTTGCTTGGTCAAATCTCCCTGAAAAAATGCCACAGAGGAGCTCTCTAAAGACTGACCCACCTTGCGATTGCGTCCAAAAGCGCGTACCTGATAGCCCTGCTGACTGAGCTCTTCAACAACATACTTACCTAGAAAGCCCGTAGCACCTGTTACCAATACTTTCTTCATGTTTTACTTCTCCTTGTCCCCTAAGAGCCGATATATTTCGCTCTTCAGAATCTCTGTTGGCTGATAGATTTGAGCTGCACGACTAAGTTTGTTCAAGTCTGCCCAGTCATCTCTAGCCAACAACTCATCAAAGGCGAGTCCAATCGCTTCCGTATCCTCTCGTTTAGCAGTCAGGGCAATCCCCGCCTCTAAGCCACGAACCGCATAGTCATACTGATCATAGTCATGAGGGAGAATCAAGGCAGGCTTGCCATAGATGATACATTGGTAAAAAATACCTGCACCGCCATGATGAATCACATAGTCCATCTGGGGAATGTATTCCTTATAGGGAAGATAAGATACCACAGAAACATTGTCCATGAGCTCTTCACATTGGAAGTCTTGTCCGCCAAACCCCAGAGTCACAAAGAAGTGACAGTCCGGATGTGCTTCTGCCAATTGTTGGGTCTGGTAGAGGAGGTTGTCTTTGGCCCATGCTAGCTGAGTCCCACAAGATACGAGGACCTTCTTATAACCTGCATAAGGAGACAAATCGAGAGGATAATTTTCTGCCCTCTCAATCGAAGAGCCAAAAGGTCCCACCCAAAGATAGTGCTCTGGAAAACCACTTTTCAGCTCCAACTCTTTCATCCCAATCCCCAAGATGGAATAGGGTGAATAGATGGTTTCCTGATCTTTCTTATTGTAGAGCTTAAAATCGTAACGTTTTAAGCGTTCTCTCAATAAAAAGGTTACGATTCGTTTCCCTAAACGAGTCCCTTTTCTTCCCAACCATTGCTGGATAGATTGGAAAGATGTCTTTGGACTGCCCATTCCTCCAAAGAAACAAGGCGGTCCATCTGTCGTTTCAATGGCAAATTGTGTCGCCATAGTGGTAATCCAGGGAATGTTCAACTGTTCCGCTACAAGTCCTCCAGAGAGGGTTATAAAGTCCGCAATCACAATATCCGGTCGATTCTGCTGCCACTCTTGGACTAGTTGGTCAGACACCACATTGATCAAATCAAGACTAGCTGACAACTGTCGATAAGCAGAAAAAAGGGTTAATTGCCCTTCATTGTTGGCTACGCGCTCAAACTCATCTACACAATTTTCTAAAATGGGAATCACCCGGAAGCCCATCTCCTCTGCTACAGTTTTTCGTTGCGGTCCTGTAAATAATCGAATCTCATACAAGGGATCCTTCAACAAGGGTGCAAGTAAATTAAGAGTTGGGAAGAGATGCCCACTTAAGGGCACTACAACCACATCGATTTTGATCTTTCTCATATGTCTAGGATAGCAAATTTTTAAAAAAAGAACTACCAAAATGATAGTTCTTTCCAATATTATTCATATTTTGAGGAATGAGTCACTTCCGCTCTACTTAGTCCTTAAAAAAGTTCTTTGTAGAGAGCAATGGTTTCTTCTAAAGTGGGCATAAATGGATTTCCAGGTGCACATGCATCGATCAAGGCATTCTTAGAAAGGTAGTCAAAGTCAAAGTCTTTTTCCTGAATACCGAGTTCAGTGAGTTTCTTAGGAATACCAACGGTTTCAGATAGTTTTTCAATTTCAGCAATAGCATAGTCAGCACATTCTTGGTCTGTTTTCCCTTCAACATGGAGACCCAAAGCCTTGGCTACATTGCGGAAAGCTTCTGGTACACGTTTGGCATTTTCACGTTCTACAACAGGGAGAAGCATGGCACAGCAGACACCATGCGGCAAGTTATATACCGCACCGAGTTGGTGAGCCATAGAATGAACATATCCCAAACCAGCATTGTTAAAGCTCATACCACCGAGGAAGATGGCATTGACCATAGCCTCACGCGCTTCGATATCTTGTCCGTTAGCCACAGCACGAGGAAGATACTCTTTGATGAGTTCAATAGCTCCGATAGAGAGTTTCTTGGTCACATTATAAGCACCTGGTGTTACCAAAGCTTCAACAGCGTGGGTAAGAGCATCCATCCCTGTCGCTGCTGTCAATCCTTTCGGTTTTGAAAGCATGAGTTCTGGATCATTGACTGAGATAAGGGCGAGGCTGTTCTTATCAACCATTACCATCTTGACCTTGCGTTCTTCGTCAGTAATGACATAGTTAATGGTAATTTCTGCAGAAGTTCCAGCTGTTGTATTGATCGCAACCACTGGCAACCCTTTTTCAGCAGACTTATGAAGCCCTTCGTAGTCCTGTGGTTTGCCACCATTTGTAGCGATGATAGAGATACAACTAGCCGCATCCTGTGGAGACCCTCCTCCAAGACTGATGATGAAGTCACATCCATGCTCTTTCAGGGCAGCCACTCCGTCTGTGACGTTCTTACAAGTCGGATTTGGCTCCACATCGCTAAAGATCACATATTCGATCCCTTCAGCATCTAGTGGTTTTAGGACCTTAGGTAAAATATCACTGCCTTCGATGAACTTATCTGTCACCAAAAGGGCCTTCTTATACCCCAGTTCCTTGATATACGGACCTACTTCATTTACAACACCTTTACCGATAAGGTTAACTGATGGAACGTAAAATGTAGCCATATGCTTTTCCTCCTGCGCCTTTGCGCTATTTGATTATTTACTATAAGTATACGACCTTATAAGAAGTTTTACAAATATTTGTAAGCGCTTTAAGCAAAAAGTTAGTAAAGAACAGCCAGCCACTTTTTCAAGAAAAAAAGCTCCAAAAAGACTAATTTCATCTCATTGGAACTTTTACTTAATCATTATTGTTTCGTTAAGACTACTCGGTCAGATGCCTCTCGGTCCATATCGTCGATAATCATTTGATTACCATTAACTGCGTAAATCTTGACATCATCACCGATAATGACACGTTGATTTTCTGGCTCAAAGGTGACTTGCTTGATTTCCTTATCTCCATCTGGCTCGACCTCAGTCCATGTACCAGTCTTTCCTGTTACAACAAGAGTAACCTGGTCATTCTCATCTTTTCCAGTATAGGTACCATCAATGTTCGTAGGTTGAGCTACAGTAGTGTCCTGACTTGAGGACGTTTGTGGTTGACTAGCACTTGTAGCAGCACTAGAAGATGATTCTTGTTGAGAAGATGATTGCTGAGTAGGGGCTTGTGCCTTAGGTCCACAAGCTGCTAAAAGACTAAGAATTGCTAGGGAAGCAATAGAAAGTGTGAATGTTTTCGTTTTCATAGCGATTTCCTTTCTTTTGTGCCAATGTTTTGCTGGAATCGTTTCCAGAAATACCTCCTACCCCCAGTGTAGCAACTTAAACCTAGAAGGTCAACTAATCCCATCGCTTCCTACTAAACTCGCTCGTACTTCCGAGATAAAGTAGAGTGACCCCGTCACGAAAAGCAAGTCCTGGTCATTGGCCTTTTCTTCAAATTCTCTGATAAAATCGCCATAGGAAGGAATCAAATCATAACCCGCCACATCCTTCTCATCCAAAGAACCTTGGTAGTCAAAGCCTGTTACCTTAAGTTCCACCTGAGGCATCTGCTCCGTTAGATAGCCTAACATCCCCTGATAATCCTTACGTTTAAGGGCACCAAAAAGGACATGAACCTGGTAGCCTTGCTGGATTTTCCCCTGGATAAACTCTACTAGACGAGTCAAGGCTGGCAGATTGTGAGCCCCATCTAGATAGATCTGTGGACGAATCCGTTCCAATCGACCTGCCCAGTGGGTCTCTTTCAAAGCCTGTCTGACAAGCTCTTCTTCGACCCTTTCACCTCTTGACGCCATAAACAGAAGAAAAGTTTCTAAAGCCAAGGCGGCATTTTCTTGCTGATAGGCACCTTCCAAACCGATTTCAAGCTGTGAAAAGCTTGCTAGCTTACTTGAAAAATCCCCAGCTTTCAAAGTGAAGTCTTGCCCAGCTTGATAAAGGTCAACAGCTAACTCTCTTGCTCTTTTTTGACAGACAAGCTCCGCTTCTGGAGCAAGCTTGGCAATGACCGCCTTCTTTCCAACCTTGAAAATACCAGCTTTCTGCTCTGCTATTTCCTCCAGACTATCCCCCAAGGTCTCCTGATGATCTAACCCAATCGAAGTAATAACTGCAAGCTCGCCTGTTACGACATTAGTCGTGTCAAGCAAACCACCAATCCCCACCTCTAGCAGGACTAGATCCACTTCCTGCTCTTTAAAGTAAAGCAAAGCAATCAAAGTCAACAACTCAAAGAAAGACAATTGGTCATGTGTTTCTAAAAGAGTCTTTTCCATCTCTTTGACTTGGTTAGCTATACGGATAAAGTCTTCATCTGCGATTGGTTGCCCATTGATACAGATTCGATCGTGGATACTGATGATATGAGGAGAGGTAAAAGTACCAACTTTTTTTCCATGAGCTACAAACAACTCCCTCATAAAGGCAATAGTTGACCCTTTACCGTTAGTCCCTGTTACGTGGATAATGGGATAAGTCTTCTCAGGATTCCCCAGCAAATCCACTGCTCGCTGCATTCTTCCAAGTCCAGATCTAAAGTTTAAACCAATCCGACTATGAAGCCATTCTTCTACTTCAAACATACATATCTCCTTAACAAAAGTCCAATCAACTACCGTATCAAAGTATGATTACAAATAAAAAGTGAGGTCGGGACAAAAATCCCGACCTCTTACCTGGTTAGCTAATCACTAGCTACTATGAATTTCAACGTGGGCTAAAAACGTACACTGGATGTCCCTGCTTTTTCTTATTTCTAGAAGCAGGGGTGATACAGTCTTCCAGACTTACTTACGATCTTTATTTTTAGCGTAAGGGTAAAAATATTCCCCGGACTTACCAGTTCTCTCTTATTTAAAGGAACTGGGGTAAAAACGTTCCCCGAACGTTCCTGCGTTTCTAATTTCTGGCGCAGGGCTAAAAACGTCCACTGGATGTTCCAACTCTTCCAATTTTTAGGAGTTGGGGTGATACAGTCTCCCAGACTGTATCACTCCTCCATAAAGCTGTTGAAGACTTCTTCAATCATGTTCCATTCGTCTTCTGAGTCTTCTGGGATTGGTTGCAATTCGCCCTCTGTTCCGTCTTCATTTTCGATGAATGAGTAAGCTTGAATTTCAACTTCACCGTTTTCATCTTCTTCTGCGTTAACTGGCACTAGGAGAACATAGTTCTTACCAAATTCTTCTTTCCCGTCAATAGTCAAAAGAATCTCAAACAAGGTTTCATTACCTTGCTCATCTACTAGTGTAATCAATTCACGTTCTTCGTGGTCATGGTTGTGATCGTGTGACATAGTTTCTCCTCTGTCTTAAAACTTTCTATCTAAATAATTTTGCAAAATCAGCTGAGCAGCCAACTTATCAATAACTTTTTTTCGCTTGTTGCGACTGATGTCAGCCTGCTCAATCAACATACGCTCAGCTGCGACTGTCGTCAAGCGCTCATCTTGATAGTCTACTGGCAAACCAAAGAGTTCCTCTAACTTTGCTCCATAGGCTTGACTGGCTTCTACCCGCGGACCGCTGGTATTGTTCATGTTTTTAGGCAGACCTACTACAAAACGTTCCACCTTATAGCTGTCAACCAATTCCTTGATACGGTCAAAGCCAAACTGGCCCTGATCCTCATTGATTTGGATGATTTCAAGTCCCTGAGCGGTGAAGCCTAGTGGATCGCTAATGGCCACGCCTACCGTTTTTGAACCGACGTCCAACCCCATAATTCTCATAGATTATAGATCGACTCCTTGTCCTTTAAGGTAGTAGCGCACCAATTCTTCAACAATTTCATCACGCTCATACTTACGGATTTGATTTCGTGCATTGTTGTAACGAGGAACGTAGGCAGGGTCTCCACTCAATACATAACCGACGATTTGATTTATCGGATTATAACCCTTTTCATTCAAAGAAGCATAGACATCTGTCAACGTCTCGCTAATCTCTTTTTTATTGGAATCATCCAATTTAAACCGTACAGTTTCTTCAGTAAATCCCATTCTAACACCCTCTTTCCTTAGAATAGTACTATTATAGCACATTCCCTGACGTTCTACAAATAAGTCAGTCTATTTATTTGGATTTTCTACTCTTCTGTCGCTCCATTTGCTATTCTATCTTCGATATATTGGCTTGGTTCATTTTTCAAAAGAGTCTCTAAGCCAAGATTTTTCAAATAATCTGTCTGTGACGCCTTTTTGACATCCAAGACTTGTAAATCATAGGTCGTTGTGGTCTGGATTTCAGTCTCACTGAGCAGTTTGGTTTCAAGTGTAAAACCTGCCAATTTGCGCGCTTCCTGAAGCATTTCATCCTTTTCTTCTGCTTCTAAAAGAGCTTTTTGAGTTTCTTCAAGACCGTGGTCAGCGATAAAGGATTTCAATTCCTCACTTAAGGGCCGTATCTGCCGAATAACCAATTTTAGAAATTGTTTCCCTTTATAGGTAATGGTTTGCGTTTGCTTGACGCCATCTCCTGACTCAGGGAAAATCAAAGTCTTGGTCACAACCGTATTCTTTTCCGCATTTTCCAAAACGGGCAGAGTAGACTGGAGCGTTTCGGATTCATGTTTTGAACTGGATGTCGTTTCCTTCTTTTGGCCACATCCTGCAAGTAGCAGGAGGAGAGTAGCTGCGCCAATTACTATCTTTTTCATAATTCCTCACATATTTTTTTGATAAAAAATGAACAAGGCTAGGAGATACCCCAGCCTCGATGTTTATAGAGCTGCACGCAAACGTGCTTCTGCATTTTCTACATTACGGACAGAGCGTGGTAAAAAGGCACGGATATCATCTTCTTTGTAACCGACCTGCAAACGCTTCTCGTCAACTAGAATAGGACTTTTTAAGATCCGTGGTGTTTCCATGATTAAGTTGAGTACTTCATTCACACTCAAATCTTCGATGTCAACTCCTAAAGCTTTCGCATAGCGGTTTTTTGATGATACAATGCTGGCAATTCCATTATCTGTCTTTGTCAGAATATCAAGTAGTTCTTCTCTCGTAATCCCTTCTTTACCAAGGTTTTGTTCTTTATAACTTAACTGGTGTGCGTTGAGCCAAGTCTTCGCTTTCTTACAGCTTGTGCAACTGGAGACGGTATAAATCTTAATCATGTGCCTACCCCTTTCGCTACATGTTACTATCAGTTTAATCTATTATACCATAAAAAACATCCGACTTGCGACCTATTTTTAAAAAAATTTAACTTTTTTAGCGATTTCCGTACTTTTTTCTTGACAAAATCAATTTATAGCCAACTTTTAAATTTTTTGATATAGATTCGTTTCACTACTGTAACACTGATCATATAGAGAACGATGATCAAAAGCAAAAAGAGGAAATAAATTGGTTCCAAAGGGGTTAAATGAAGAAGGCTAGCAATTGAAGAGTAGGGAAGGAAAGTCACAAAGCTAGCTGCCAGCAAGGTTGTTCCAAGAACAAACCATGACGGACGACTTTGCAAGAAAGGAAGCTTTGCTGAACGAAGCATATGGATAACCATGGTTTGGGACCACATGGATTCAATGAACCAACCAGTCTGGAACAAGATGATAAAGCCCCTTGCAGAATCTGCTCCGTGAACATAGGCTTGGCCTGTCGCCATTGGGACAATGACAAAATAGAGCAAGATAAAGGTCAAAATATCAAAGGCAGAAGAAATCGGACCCATCCAAATCATAAAGCGAGTAATGGACTTGGCTTCCCACTTATGAGGATGCTTCAAAAAGTCTTCATCCACATTATCAAATGGCAAGGCGATACAAGAAAGATCGTAGACTAGGTTTAACACAATCAAGTGAATCGGAGCCATAGGAAGGAAAGGTAAAAAGATACCAGACACTAAAAGTGAGAAAATGTTCCCGAAATTAGAGCTGACCGTCATCTTGATATATTTGGTCATATTGGCATAGACCTTGCGCCCTTCAACCAGACCTTTTTCAAGCACCATCAAATCCTTATCCAGCAAAATAACATCAGCCGTTTCTTTGGCAATATCTACTGCTGTATCAACAGAAATCCCCACATCTGCTACTTTCATAGAAGGGGCATCGTTGATTCCATCCCCCATATAGCCGACACAATGTCCATTCGATTTGATTTGTAAAATGATTCGTGCTTTTTGATCCGGAGAGAGTTTGGCAAAGACAGTCACCTTCTCAACTGCTTGAGCCAACTTCTCATCTGTCATAGCGTCAATATCAGAACCCAACAAGATTTGATCAACGTCTAGACCAACTTTTTCGCAAACTGCTTGGGTTACCTTTTCATTGTCCCCCGTCAAGATCTTTGTTTGAACACCGTGTTCTAACAAAGCTTGGATAGCAGGTGCTGCTGATGGTTTTGGTGGATCTAGAAAGGCAAGATATCCTGTTAAAATCATCTCTTTTTCATCTTCAACTGAGTAAGCGAAACCTTCCTTTAAGCCTGTTTTATAGGCGACTCCCAAGACTCGCAATCCCTGTTGATTAAGTTGATCTACTTCTTTTAAGATTTCCACTCGGATATCATCCGTCAGAGGGCTAATCTGACCTTGATATTCCACATGAGTTGAAATCGCAAGCATTTCCTCTAGGGCACCCTTGGTTACCAAACTAACAACTTCGTTTTCATCCTTGACGATGACACTCATCCGTCTGCGCTCAAAGTCAAAGGGCAATTCATCTATTTTTTGGAAGCTAGTATCCAAATTTTGTAGAATAGCGTGTTCTTTAGCTTCTTTTTCAGTTCTACTGATAATGGCACGGTCCATCAAGTTTTTCAAACCGGTTTGGAAATAGGAATTGAGGTAGGCACGTCTCAACACAGACAAATCCAAATCTCCATGTATATCCAAAGGATATTCAAGGACAATTTCGTCTTGGGTAAGGGTTCCGGTTTTATCCGTGCATAGAATATCAATAGCACCTAGATCTTGTATGGCATTGAGTTTTTTGATGACAACTTTTTCCTTGGCCATGATAATGGAGCCTTTTGCTAGACTGGCCGTGATAATCATAGGAAGCATCTCAGGTGTCAATCCAACACCAACACTCAGTGCAAACACACCTGCTTCCAGCCAGTCGCCGTCTGTCAAGCCATTGGAGAGAAACACGATGGGAACCATGACTAACATCAAACGGATCAAGAGCCAAGAGATGCTGTTCATCTCCCGTTCAAAAGAGGTCGGTTCGTCATAGGTATTGAGAGTCTGCTCGATTTCTCCCATCATGGTGTCATCACCGACCGCTAGAATCAAAGCCTTGGCACTTCCTGATATCACATTGGTTCCCATAAAGGCGAGCGCTTCTGCTTCTAGCAGACTATCAAAGTTTGACTGACTCATTTTTGACAAGGCCAGTTTTTCAACCGAGTCACTTTCACCTGTCAAACCAGACTGTTGAACAAAGAAATCACGTGATTCAATTAAAATGAGGTCTGCTGGAATCATATCCCCAGCACTTAACTTGACTATATCTCCAACGACCAAATCTTCAATTGCGACCTCTAAACTCTGGCCTTCGCGAATAACCGTAGCTGTATTCACAATCATTTTTGAAAGATTGGTCGCAGCCTTGTCACTCCGCAATTCTTGGACAAAGCGTATGCCACCAGAAATGAGGACTAGGATAACGATGATGATAGAGGTCGTCGGATCTTCTTGTCCAGGCTTCGCCAACCAGACATTGGTCACCATGGAAATCATAGCGATGACCAGCAGGATGATTGTAAATGGATTGATAATAGATTCGTAAATTTTTTTGAGGATACTGTCTTCTTGACCCTTGGTGATAGTATTTTCGCCATAAAGGTCACGGTTTTCTTCAACTTGTTCTTGGCCCAGTCCTTCTAGACTTGTATGATAAAAGGCGAGACTATCTTTTAATGATGTTTGAATAGCTGTTGCTAATCTTTCTTTTGTAGTTTTCATTGGTTTCTCCTATCTGTATGAATGATGTGTTTCATACACAGAGACCAATCACTTTATAAGGGCAGAACGACACAAATCAGCGATTGGCTGTGTATGTGCGGTTCTGGATGATCGTCAATTTGCATCGTTTGTCTCCTTTCCTTGTTCTAAAACAGTAGAAAATCCCACCATAAAATGGCAGGACTAAAAAACTAACTATCTGTTTTTTCGTTCAAGCTTTAACTCCATAGGGCGATGTAATGAGCTTAGTCTTGGCCTTCGCGACCAGGACTGTTGACCAACGAGTAGTGTCTCCACTGCTTTGCGGTAGTCATCCGTATCCCTATGGTAGCCTCACCTACCGTTTTCGCCTATTAGTATAAACCTTTCAATAGTAAAAGTCAATGATTTATCTCATTTTTCTTAGATAACAATCAATTCCTTCGGAGCAAGGGTCAATAGCTCACAACCTGCATCTGTAATGAGGATATCATCTTCAATCCGAACACCGTATTTACCTTCGATATAGATACCTGGTTCATCTGTCAAGGCCATACCTGCTTTAATAGTTTCTTTCGATGTTTGGCTAAAGTAAGGTTCTTCGTGGATATCAAGTCCGATACCATGGCCGATACCATGTGTAAAGTAGTCGCCATAGCCTGCTTCCACAATGATATCACGAGGAATCTTGTCAAAATCACGGAAACCTAGACCTGCCTTGGCTTGGTCAATCAGGGCTTGGTTAGCCTTCAAAACAGTGTTGTAGATTTCTGCTTGTTCGTCACTGACATGGCCTAGGTAGATGGTACGAGTCATATCACTCACATAATGCTCGTAAAGGCAGCCGAAGTCCATGGTAATAGCTTCGCCTAGTTCAACTGGTTTATACATAGGATGGGCGTGGGGTTTAGAAGAGTTGATACCACTTGCTAGAATCGTATCAAAAGACAAGCCTGCCGCTCCTAGCTCCCGCATGCGGAAATCAAGGAAGTTGGCAATTTCAATTTCTGTCTTTCCAGGTTTGATGAAGTCAAGCGCATCGCGGAAAGCCTGGTCTGAGATGGAACAAGCCTTGCGAATGGTCGCAATCTCCTTCTCATCCTTAATCATACGAAGAGCTTCAACAAACTGAGTCTGTGGCAACAAGTCAATTCCTTCAAAGGTGGCCTGCATACGGTGGTAATAAGATACTGAAATCTCATCTTCAAAACCAATACGAGATAAGCCCATATCCTTAACAATTCCTGCAATGACGGCTAATTCATCACGGTCAGCCACAATCTCAAAACCACTGGTTTCTTGCTTGGCTGCAATGATATAGCGAGAATCTGTCACCAAGACCTGACGGTCACGGCTGATAAAGACTGTTCCGTTTGAGCCCCAAAAGCCGGTCAGGTAATAGACATTTTTAAGGTTGTTGATGATGATGCCATCCAGTTCTTTTTCTTGCATTTTAGCTAGAAATGCTTGCACACGTTTATTCATGATGTAACTTTCCTTTCAAATAATGTCCTGTGTAGCTGGCTTCATTGGCCGCTACTTCTTCTGGAGTTCCTGTTGCGATGATGGTTCCACCACCGACACCGCCCTCAGGTCCCAAATCAATAATATGGTCTGCCGTCTTGATGACATCCAGATTGTGCTCGATGACGAGGACGGTATTGCCATCGTCGACAAAGCGAGCTAAAACCTTGAGCAAGCGAGCGATATCCTCGGTATGAAGCCCTGTCGTTGGCTCATCCAGAATATAGAAGGATTTTCCTGTCGAGCGTTTGTGGAGTTCACTAGCCAACTTCATACGCTGGGCTTCTCCCCCAGAAAGGGTGGTAGCCGGTTGCCCTAGCGTTACATAGCCCAGCCCCACATCCTTGATGGTCTGAAGTTTGCGTTGAATCTTGGGAATGTGCTGGAAGAATTCCACCGCATCGTTGACCGTCATATCCAAGACTTGCGAGATATTTTTTTCCTTGTAGTGGACTTCTAGGGTTTCACTGTTATAGCGGGTCCCGTGGCAGACTTCACAAGCCACGTAAACATCTGGCAAGAAGTGCATCTCGATCTTGATGATCCCGTCACCTGAGCAGGCTTCACAACGGCCTCCCTTAACGTTAAAACTGAAACGCCCCTTCTTGTAGCCTCGTATCTTGGCTTCGTTTGTCTGGGCAAAGAGGTCACGTATATCGTCAAAAACTCCTGTATAGGTAGCTGGGTTAGACCTTGGAGTTCGTCCGATTGGGCTCTGGTCAATATCGATCAAGCGGTCTACATGCTCAATCCCTGTAATCGTCTTAAACTTACCAGGTTTGTCTGAATTGCGATTGAGCTTCTGGGCAATGGCTTTTTTGAGGATGCTGTTGATTAAGGTCGATTTCCCTGAACCTGACACACCTGTCACTGCGATGAATTTTCCTAGCGGGAAGCGAGCAGTGATATTTTGCAAGTTGTTCTCACGCGCTCCCGTCACTTCGATAAAGCGACCATTTCCGGCACGGCGCTCTGCTGGCACTGGAATCGCTCGTTTTCCTGATAAGTACTGGCCTGTGATAGACTTGCTGTTGCGAGCCACCTGCTTGGGCGTTCCTGCAGCAACAATCTCCCCACCAAAAACACCAGCCCCCGGACCAACATCAATCAGATAATCCGCCTCGCGCATGGTATCTTCGTCGTGTTCTACCACGATCAGGGTATTCCCCAAGTCACGCATCTTTTTCAGACTGGCAATCAGGCGGTCATTATCCCTCTGGTGAAGACCAATCGACGGCTCATCCAGGATATAGAGGACACCTGATAGGTTAGAACCAATCTGGGTTGCCAAGCGAATCCGCTGACTCTCCCCACCTGATAGGGTTCCTGCCGAACGCGACAGCGTCAGATAGTTGAGCCCCACGTTATTGAGGAAGGTCAATCGATCCTTGATTTCCTTGAGAATGGGACGGGCAATGATGGCTTCATTTTCAGACAAGGTCAGCTGGCTCACTAGTTCCAAATGGTCTGCTATAGACAGGTCTGAAATTTCTCCGATATGCGGTCCTTGCTCACCACCCACACGGACAGACAAGGCCTGGTCATTGAGACGGTAGCCGTGACAAGTTCCACAGGTCAGCTCATTCATGTAGAGGCGCATCTGGGTGCGCGTGTAGTCACTATTGGTTTCATGGTAACGACGCTTGATATTATTGACAACTCCCTCAAAAGGAATGTCAATATCGCGCACACCACCAAATTCATTCTCATAGTGGAAATGGAATTCCTTGCCATCTGAACCGTAGAGAATCAAGTTCTTATCTTCTTCTGACAGGTCCTCAAAAGGCTTATCCATGTCCACTCCAAAGGCTGTCATGGCCTGCTCTAGCATGTTTGGATAGTAGTTGGATGAGATAGGATTCCAAGGAGCCAAAGCCCCCTCACGCAAAGTTTTGCTGGTATCAGGAACTACCAAATCAGTATCCACTTCTAGCTTAATACCCAAACCATCACACTCGCTACAAGAGCCAAAAGGGGCATTAAAGGAGAAGAGACGAGGCTCTAACTCTGGAACAGTAAAGCCACAAACTGGGCAGGCATAATGCTCAGAGAAGAGCAACTCCGAATCGTCCATAGTGTCGATAATCACATAGCCTTCTGCGATACGAAGGGCAGCCTCGATTGAGTCAAAGAGACGGCTACGGATGCCCTCCTTGATAACAATACGGTCAACCACGACATCGATATTGTGTTGCTTGCTCTTAGACAGCTCTGGCACTTCGGTCACATCATAGACTTCCCCATCCACTCGGACGCGGACGTAGCCGTCTTTCTGAACCTTTTCAATGACACTCTTATGTTGCCCTTTTTTCTTACGAATGACCGGAGCTAAGATTTGCAAACGCTGACGTTCAGGCAACTCCAAGACCTTATCAACGATTTGCTCAACAGAAGAAGCCTTGATAGCCCCATGCCCGTTGATACAGTAAGGCGTCCCCACACGTGCGTAGAGGAGACGCAGATAGTCATTGATTTCAGTCGTCGTTCCCACGGTCGAACGAGGGTTTTTACTGGTGGTTTTCTGGTCGATGGAAATGGCTGGGCTGAGACCATCAATTGCATCCACATCTGGTTTTTCCATATTGCCCAAAAACTGGCGAGCATAGGCTGATAAACTCTCTACATAGCGCCTTTGCCCCTCAGCATAGAGTGTATCAAAGGCCAGACTGGATTTCCCAGAGCCTGACAAACCAGTCACAACAACCAGCTTGTCTCGCGGAATCTCCACATCGATATTTTTTAAATTATGGGCACGCGCCCCATGAATCACAATTTTATCTTGCATCTTTGTTCTTTCTAGTCCATTATTGCTTTCCATTATACCAAAAAATGTGAAATTCTATTACCCAAAAAGCTGTTTTTATAGTATAATAGTACGGTGCAAAAAATCAAACACTGAATAGTAGGAAAGGACAGGGGATATGAAACAAGTTTTTCTCTCAACAACAACTGAATTTAAAGAGATCGACACGCTTGAACCGGGTACTTGGATCAACCTCGTCAATCCTACACAAAATGAATCATTGGAAATCGCCAACGCCTTCGATATCGACATCACCGACCTCCGAGCACCGCTCGATGCGGAAGAAATGTCCCGTATTACCATCGAAGATGAGTATACTTTGATCATCGTAGACGTTCCCATCACAGAGGAAAGAAACAACCGCACCTACTACGTAACGATTCCGCTGGGAATTATCATCACCGAGGAAACCATTATCACCACCTGCTTGGAAGCCCTCCCTGTTCTCGATGTCTTTATCAACCGTAGACTGCGCAACTTTTACACCTTCATGCGTTCACGCTTTATCTTCCAGATTCTCTATCGCAACGCCGAACTTTACCTTACGGCCCTTCGTTCGATCGACCGTAAGAGTGAACAAATCGAAAGTCAACTTCACAAGTCTACTCGAAACGAAGAGCTGATCGAGCTCATGGAATTGGAAAAGACCATCGTCTATTTCAAAGCCTCACTTAAGACAAACGAGCGCGTGATTAAGAAATTGACCAGCGCAACTAGCAATATCAAGAAATACCTAGAGGACCAAGACCTGCTCGAAGATACCCTGATTGAAACCCAACAGGCCATCGAGATGGCAGATATCTATGGAAACGTCCTTCACTCTATGACAGAGACCTTTGCCTCTATCATTTCCAACAACCAGAACAACATCATGAAGACTCTGGCTCTCGTGACCATCGTTATGTCTGTCCCAACCATGATCTTCTCAGCCTACGGGATGAACTTTAAGGATAATGAAATCCCTCTAAACGGTGAGCCACACGCTTTCTGGTTAATCGTCTTTATCGCCTTTGCTATGAGTGTCTCGCTCACTCTCTATCTCATCCATAAAAAATGGTTCTAAGAGGAATCCCTATGTCTCAGATTGATTTACAAAAACTAACCAAGAAAAACCAAGAGTTTATCCACATCGCTACCCAACAGTTTCTCAAAGATGGTAAAACTGACGCTGAAATCAAAACTATCTTTGAAGAAGTTATTCCCCAAATCCTTGAGGAACAAGCTAAAGGTACGACCGCTCGTTCCCTCTATGGCGCTCCAACCCACTGGGCTCACAGTTTTACCGTCAAAGAACAGTACGAAAAAGAGCATCCTAAGGAAAATGACGATCCAAAACTCATGATTATGGACTCAGCTCTTTTCATCACTAGCCTCTTTGCCCTCGTCAGCGCCCTCACAACCTTCTTCTCAGCAGATCAGGCTATTGGCTATGGTTTGATTACCCTCTTGTTGGTTGGACTTGTAGGAGGACTTGCCTTCTACTTGATGTACTACTTTGTCTACCAGTACTATGGACCAGACACAGATCGTAGCCAACGTCCTCCATTCTGGAAATCAATCCTCGTCATCCTAGCTTCGATGGTCCTTTGGTTGGTTGTCTTCTTTGCAACAAGCTTCCTACCGGCCAGCCTCAATCCAGTCCTTGCTCCATTGCCTTTGGCTATCCTAGGAGCGGCTCTTCTCGCCCTTCGCTTCTATCTCAAGAAACGTTTCAACATCCGAAGTGCAAGCGCGGGCCCATCACGTTACTAAGAAAAGGAAAGAGCTATGGCATATAGTCAATCTTTAGCTCAGCAGATTCGAAAAATTCTAGCACTCAAACTTCCTCCCCAAATTTTCGAAGAGGAGCTAGAAGAAAAGGAGCTGTTTGGTGGCCTGGCCTTTATGATTCGTGGGAAAATGGCCCTTACTGTCAGTTCCAGAAATCATGAGCTGGTTATGGTCAGAATTGGCAAAAAAATGGAAAAGCAAGTTCTACCCCGAACAGGAGCTCATACTACATTGATGAGGGGGCGCCTTTATCATGGCTATATAGACCTAGATATTGAAGGTCAAAAAGAATTGCCTTACTGGATTGATTTGGCCCTCTCCTATAATCAAGAGTTGACTAAGTAACTCATGTATAGCGAGATTACTGATTAGAAAAACGAAAAGCAACTGCACCAGTGGTTGCTTTTTCGCTTGCTTGGCCTACAAGCGTTCCTCTACCCTGTTCCCTATAGTTTTCTCTCATCTTTTATGATAAAATAGGCTCAAGCAATTTCTAGGAGGAGGAGATATGGTTTCTACTATTGGTATCGTGAGCTTGTCTAGTGGCATTATCGGAGAGGACTTTGTCAAACACGAAGTGGAACTGGGTGTCCAACGTCTCAAGGATCTGGGACTCAGTCCTATCTTTATGCCCCACTCGTTAAAGGGCTTAGACTTTATCAAGGATCACCCTGAAGCGCGTGCAGCCGATTTGATACAGGCCTTTTCGGACGATAGCATCAACATGATCCTCTGCGCCATCGGTGGTGATGATACCTATCGTTTGCTACCTTATCTTTTTGAAAATGACCAACTACAAAAGGTTATCAAACAAAAGATTTTTCTTGGCTTTTCGGATACGACCATGAACCATCTCATGTTGCATAAACTAGGAATCAAGACTTTTTATGGGCAATCCTTTCTGGCAGACATTTGTGAGTTGGACAAGGAAATGTTGCCCTACAGCCTTCACTACTTTAAAGAACTAATCGAGACTGGAAGAATCTCAGAAATCCGCCCTAGCGATGTTTGGTTCGAGGAACGAACTGACTTTAGTCCCAATGCTCTGGGAACAGCTCGAGTCAGCTATGCAAATACCAGTTTTGACTTGTTACAAGGAAATGCTCAGTTTGAGGGGGAAATCCTCGGTGGTTGCATCGAGTCCCTCTATGATATCTTTGACAACTCTCGATATGCAGACAGTAGAGAACTCTGCCGAAAGTACAAACTCTTTCCTGACTTATCCGACTGGGAAGGAAAAATCCTCTTGCTAGAAACAAGCGAAGAAAAGCCTGAGCCGGAAAACTTCAAAAAGATGGTACAGGCTTTGAAAGAAACTGGGGTATTTGAGATCATTAGTGGACTCTTGGTCGGAAAACCTATGGATGAAACTTTCTATGACGACTATAAAGAGGCACTATTGGATATCATTGATAACAATATCCCGATTGTCTATAATCTAAATGTCGGCCACGCAACACCAAGAGCCATTGTGCCCTTTGGCGTCCATGCTTATGTGGATGCAAAGGAACAAGTCATTCGCTTTGACTATAACAAAAAATAAACAATTTCTCCATTTTTGTGCTTTTGTATTGATTTTCGTTACAATTTGTGTCTGAATTTATTGCATTTCGCTAATTTCTATGATATATTTTTGAAGGAGGTATATATGACTAAACAAAAAATAAATCAAATTGTCGGTTCAATCGGGGCCTTTATCGGAATTATTGTATTTATCGCCTACATCCCACAAATTTTTGCCAATTTACAAGGCAACAAAGCTCAACCATTCCAGCCTTTATCCGCAGCAGTATCTTGTTTAATTTGGGTTATTTACGGATGGACAAAAGAACCTAAGAAGGATTGGATACTAATTATTCCAAACTCAGCTGGCGTTGTCTTAGGTGGGCTGACATTTCTTACTGCACTATAAAAATTACTAGCATATAATCAAAAAGCTGAGATGAGTTTCTCAGCTTTTTCTCTTGTATAACTACTAAAACGTCACATACTACTGATAACTAAAATAATCAAGGAAAGGCTGTTGCCTAACATATGAACAACTAGAGGATAATAAATATTCTCTTTTTCTTTCACATAAATAATAGAAAAGGCAAGGCCTCCACCTAAGTAACCAACTGCACTGACCCACTCTGATAAAGCCAAACTATGCATATGTGCCAAGGCAAAGACAAGTCCTACCAGAATAATGCTTAGTAAACCTGGCAACCGTTTTTGAAAGTGATGCAATAAAAGCTGACGGAAAAAGAGTTCTTCCACAAATGGTCCAATGATGCAGGCAAAAACTGCTATCAGTAGCGGTTGTTCTTGAAAGGTGCTTTGAATATTCGACTGGTTTAGACCTTGTCCGACTAGCCCAAAAAACTGCCTCAACATCTCTGATACAAATTCAAAGACAACCGTCATCAGAATGAGAAAGAGCCAGCCTGTTAAGACGGCAAAGAAGAATTTTCTTTTAGTCTTTCTAATCTCATTCAATTGTTGAATCAATCTATCCTTGAACAAGAAAGAGCCATATAGAGCTAATACTACATAGACTAGATATTTTAGATAATTCGCAATGGCAGATGGCATCGAAGAAGCCAGCAATTTAACGCCATCAAACACAAAGAGAACTGTATAGAGAATCGCAAAAATCAGAATTCCCTTATTTTTGTTAGACATCATTTAATTCCCTTCCATTCACAATCATTCTCATGGTCGTCAACCAGACCAGCAGCTTGTAAAAATGACAAAACCGCGACTGGACCTGTGAATTTGAAACCACGTTTTTTGAGATCCTTGGATATTTTCTCAGACAAAGGTGTTTTAGCAGGTGCCTGACGATAGTCAGGAACATCATTAATAATGGTTTGTCCATTGACAAAAGACCAGAGGTAGGCATCAAAGGAGCCATATGCTGTCTGGACTTGTAAAAAGGCTTGGGCATTGGCACGCGTCGCAAAGAGCTTAGCACGATTTCGGATGATAGCTGGATTGTCTAACAAGGCCTCCAACTCTGCATCCGTCATCTCTGCGACCGCTTGAATTTGATAGTCATGAAAGGCTTCTCGGAAAGCTTGGCGTTTGTTGAGCACCGTTTCCCAAGACAGACCAGCCTGATAAGTCTCCAAACAAAGCAACTCAAAAAGAGCGCGGTCATCATGAAGGGGCTGGCCCCACTCCTCGTCATGATAGGCCACATATAAAGGGTTATTCATTTTTACCCAGCCACAACGTTTCGGCATATATTTTCTCCTATTTCACCAACATCTTGAGGGCTGACTTGATGTAGTTCTCAGCTGTATCCGTCGTTCCTTCAAAGAATTTCTTGATTTTCTTGAGCTCTGTTGCCTTGTATCCCAGTGCCAACATGGCTTCCATAGCTTCTTCCAGTTCTTGATTTTCAGCACTGGCTTGCACTGCGACCTTGGCAGGAAGGTCATCACTAGCCACGACTACCTTGCCTTCCAAGTCCAGCACCATTTGCTGGGCTGTTTTCTTGCCAATTTTAGGGAACTTGGTCAAGTAGGTGATGTTCTTAGTTTCAATCGCCTGAACCAATCCAGCATTGTCATCGGCAGCGATAATGGCAAGAGCTGACACAGGACCAATCCCTGAGACCGAGATCAGACTAAGAAAGAGCTTTTTCTCGTCTTCTGAGCGAAATCCATAAAGTAGATGGGCGTCCTCACGCACGACCTGGTGCACATAAATTTGGGTTTCTTGATTAACCTGACCTGAGTAAGCATAGGGATTGGCTACATGCAAGATATAACCGATACCATTTGCCTCAAGGACGATGTATTTAGCAGTGATTTTAGTAATGATTCCTTTTAAATATTCGTACATAATTTTTCTCCATTATTTTGCCTATCTAGTATACCATATTTCCCCAAGACAGACTGCAACAAAAGGTGCAACCTCTGGTTGACAAATAGTACAGGAGATTGTATTCTCATTATAAGTAAAAATTGTTAGGATAGAGGTAGAAAAAGGAGGATAGAATGATGAAACTCGCAGAAAAACTGTTTGAACTCAGAAAGGAAAAAGGTTGGTCCCAAGAGAAGCTTGCAGAACAAATCGATGTTTCTCGGCAAAGCATCTCCAAATGGGAGTCTGGACAAGTTCTTCCTGAAATCGAAAAAATCATTGAATTAAGCAAGATTTTTCAAGTGACAACTGACTATCTACTACTAGATGAAAACTCTGAAAAAGGTTCCACAGCAGTGATCTTGGAGGAAGACAAGGACAAATACTATAAAGAGGTTAAATCTTTTGGCCTCTGGCAAGTGATTTATATTTTCGTCTCGGCTCTGGCTATCTATCTCTTTTTAGCTGGTTCTAGTTTCCCAGCTGAATTCACCGCCTGGATTTGGCTGACCTTCGTTCTCTTGATTGCTTCAGTGATTGCTATCAACAAGGCTCTCAAAACCAAACAACGTTATCTTGATAAAGTGATTGGTCTTGAGAATCCTTCAAACCAAGACGACTCTGCGAAACCTTGAGTCAATTGATTCATATTTCTCATTACTTTTATAGGACTGGTCTTGTCAAGCAAGTGTAAACCTCATGACAAGTTGCCATGTCCAATCAAGGTACCACCTTAGAAAAGCTAAAAAGCCTTGTTTGTAAAAAACAAAGGCTTTTTGTGTTCTTAATATTTCCCTAACTCACGGAGACTAGTATGATTTTCCTGAATACGTCGGAACATCTTTTCCATATCTGACTTAGTGAAATGCACCAAAACAGGACGTCCATGGGGACAGTTATAGGGATTGTCACACTGAGAAAGCTGATAAAGGAGTTGTCTGGCTGAATGGTCATCGATACGATGGTTGGCCTTGATAGACCGCTTGCAGGACATCATGATAGCCAGCTCTGCTCGGTATTTCTTGATCGAAACTTCCTTGGTCAAGAGTAGCATGTCGCACATTTCATAGATACCAGACTCGATTTCTTCCTCTGCCATCCAAATTGGATGTTCACGTAGGATAAATTGATTTTCTCCGTACTCTGCTAGAAAGACGCCCACTTCCTCCAAAAGAGTCATTCTTTCCTTGAGACGCAGGGCATCATCCGCTGGAAATTCAAAGACGTAGGGCACTAGGAGTTGCTGCTGGCTCGGGTCAACATTGCCGATGCTTTCACGGTATTCCTCGTACTTAACCCGTTCCTGAGCCGCGTGCTGGTCTATGATGTAGAGCCCATCTCGCCCTTGGGCAAAAAGATAGGTCCCATGCATCTGCCCGAAAAATTCCAATTCTGGGAAGCTGGATGCTTCTTCTCTCTCCAGCTTATCATAGGCCTTATCGAGACTAGCGAAATCTAACTCTGGATGGTCTAGTTGGTCGTAGTTAACAGGCTTTCTCTCTGCAAAATGCAGTTTTGCTGGTCTAGTCAGCTGGTCCAAGGTTTCCTTGGCAAACAAGGTTAAATCTTTCCCTTCCTCAGTTAATTCAACCTGATGATCAGCCACCTCAGCTTGACTGGGTCTTGTAGGCCCAGTTTTCTCATAATAGAGCGTATTTTCTTTGAGTGGGAGAATGGTCTGCTCTACCTTTTGACGATTACGCACGGTCGACTTGGCAAGATTTTCTAAAGCATCAGGAATCAAGGCTTGCTCTTTGAGACTGTTAGAAATAGCTTCTGAAACCAGCGCCATCAGTTCTTTTTCCTTGGAAATCCGCACTTCTTGTTTGGTTGGATGGACATTGACATCAGCCAGATAAGGATCGATATGGATGTGAATAACAGCCAGTGGAAAACGCCCCACCATGAGCTTGCTTCCGTAACCATCAAGAATAGCACGATTGAGCAAGAAGTTCTTGATATAACGGCCATTGATGAAGAGGCTGATATAGTTGCGGTTGGCTCGGGTTAACTCAGGCAGAGACACAAAACCTGTAATTTCAAAATCTAGATCCGAATTCTCAATGGCAATCATCTTCTTAGCACTCGCCAAACCATAAATGCCTGCAATAGCTTGACGTAGTTGACCAGTTCCAGCTGTTCGTGTCATTTCCTTGCCATCACTGATTAAACTAAAAGAAATCTCAGGGTGAGCCAATCCCAGACGGTTGACAATATCAATGATATGAGACAACTCCGCCTGCTGGCTCTTCATATACTTGAGGCGGGCAGGCGTGTTGAAAAAGAGGTCCTCCACACAAACCTTGGTTCCCACTGGACTAGTCGCTGGGATGACTTCCTCAACTTCACCCCCACGCGCAACGAGCTTGGTCCCATGACTCGCACCATCCACCGCCGTCAACAGAGTCAAGACACTGACAGAAGCGATAGAAGGCAGGGCTTCACCACGAAAACCAAGCGTCCGAATCCGAAAGAGGTCTGCTTGATTTTTTATCTTACTGGTCGCATGACGACGCAGGGCCAACTCCACCTCATCATGGGCAATTCCATGGCCATTATCGGTGATTTGAATTTTCTTGAGACCAGCTTCCTCAATCTCAATGATAATCTGGCTAGAGCCCGCGTCAATGGCATTTTCTACCAACTCTTTGACCACACTGGCAGGACGTTCAATGACCTCTCCTGCTGCGATTTGGTTTGCCAGCACCTCTGGCAATTCAATAATATGAGACATCTTTCAGCCCCTTTCTGTATTTGTTTTCCTAGAAATTGATTAGTGCTATTATACCATATTTCAGATACTATCAGAAAAAGCAAATACCACATAGACTCCAAATCCCGCCGCATAGACAAAAGCTCTTGCCATGGGCCCTAAAATAGTGTTTAATAAGGGTGTACAAGAAGTGATCACAACTTTGTATGAAAAACAAGGAGAGAAGTTTATGAAAGTAGAACTACAGATTAGTGAGACTTATAAGGAGGAAAAGCTGATTGTCCAAGCTCCTCAGCCGACCGAAAAAGTCCAGAAAGTCATCGAGTTCGCTGAAAATCTTGACCAAAAAGAAACAATCAAAGGAAAGATTGATGATCAGGTCTATCTAGTTGAAATTGGCAAGATTCAGCGCTTCTATATCGAGAATCGGAAGGTTCTAGCGGAAACTGCTTCTCAGACCTACACCATTGATTTGCGACTTTATCAAGTGCTTGAAATTCTACCGACCACTTTTATCCAAATTTCCCAATCAGAAATCGTTAATATTGACGCTATCTCTCATCTCAAGCTAACCCCCAACGGCCTGGTCGAAATCTGTCTTAAAAACGAAAGCTTCACCTACTCTTCACGCCGTTACCTAAAAACCATCAAGGAGAAATTAGAACTATGAAAAAACAAGTATTTCACGATGCAGCCGCTGGTGTTCTTATCGGCCTCATCCTCTCTATCATCTTTTCACTCATGTACGCCCCAAATACCTATGCGCCAATGAGTTCCGATTCTCTAATCGGCCAAGTGATGCTTCAACATCAGGTTCACGGTGCCCTCGTCTTGCTCTACTGCACACTTATCTGGGCAGCTATCGGCGTTCTCTTTAGCTTTGGCAAGCAATTATTCAGCCGTGACTGGAGCATGCTTCGTGCGACGCTTTCCCATTTTTTCCTCATGCTGGCTGGCTTTGTTCCACTAGCAACTCTGGCAGGTTGGTTCCCCTTCCACTGGATCTTCTATCTCCAGCTCATTCCAGAGTTTGCGATTGTCTACCTCATCATCTGGACTATCCTCTATAAAAGAGAAGCTAAAAAAGTGGACCACATCAATCAACTTTTGGCCCATAAAAAGTAATAGAGAAAAACCCACTCACAAAAATGTGAGTGGGCTCTTTTTATAACTTTTGTTTGAACTCGACTAATACATTCATAGCCTGCATTGGTGTCATATTGTACACATCCAGCTGAGCTAATTCGGCTAGGATAGGATGTTCTTCAGGTGTATCAAAGAGAGAAATCTGTTCAGTGACGGCGCTAGTTTGCCTCATCGGAGCTGGACTTTCTTGCCCCTGACTCTCCAGTTGCGTTAAAATCTTATCCGCTCTTGCTAAAAGTTCTGCTGGTAAGCCAGCAATCTTAGCAACATGGATACCGTAGGATTTGTCAGCTGGTCCTGGTTCGATCTTGTGAAGGAAGGTGACCTGTCCATCCTGCTCCAAGGTTGCCACGTGGACATTGACTAAGTGTTCCAAACTGGACTCCAGACTGGTCAACTCATGGTAGTGGGTCGCAAAGAGGGTCTTGGCTCCGATATGTTCATGAATATATTCGATGATGGACTGGGCAAGAGCCATTCCATCATAAGTCGCAGTTCCTCGTCCTAACTCATCAAAGAGAATCAAGGAATCCTTAGTCGCATGCGAAATGGCATTGTTGGCCTCCATCATCTCCACCATGAAGGTTGATTGACCTGAAACCAAGTCATCTGCTGCTCCGATACGGGTAAAGATGGCATCAAAAATCGGTAAGTAGGCGCTCTCAGCAGGAACATAGGAACCCAGCTGGGCCATAACCGCCGTCATGGCTAGTTGGCGCATGTAGGTAGACTTCCCGCTCATATTGGGCCCTGTAATCAGTTGAATGCTGGTATCTTCTGACATCTGAATAGTATTTGGAATATAGGTCTGCGCTCCCATGACCTTTTCGACGACAGCATGACGCCCTTTCTGGATAGCGATTTGTGAATCCTCTCCAAACTCAGGTCGAATCAAATGCTGGGTTTCAGCCACCACTGCTAGACTTTGCAAGACATCAACCGTGGCAATTCCTTGGGCTAAAGCCTGCAAACGCTGGATGTACTTGCTGACTTCCTCACGAATACGCATGAAAATTTCGTACTCTAGGTTGGCTGACTTCTCACGCGCCTCCAACATATCCCCCTCGATACGGGCTAATTCCTCAGTACCAAAGCGTTCTGAGTTTTTCAGCGTCGCCTTACGGAAAAAGTGAGCAGGCACATTTCCCAGTTGCGAATTGGTCACATGGAAGTAGTAGCCATCCTTTTTATTGTAGTCAATCTTGAGCGTGCTGATGCCAGAGTTTTCTCTCTCTTTTGCCTCAATTTCAGCAATCCAGCTAGTCCCTTCTCTGAGCACACGGCGGTATTTATCCAAGGTCTCATCGAATCCCGTACGGATAATGCCCCCATCTGTAATCACATGAGGGGCTTCAGGAGCAATCGCTGCGCTAATCAAACTCTCCAACTCAGGAATGGCATCCAGCTGTGCGATGAGATAAGCGAGAGCGGGTTGCTCCATTCCCTCTAAAATCGCTCGAATCCGTGGCACACTGGATAAGGTAGTCGCCAACTGCAAGAGGTCCTTGGGATTGGTCTTGCCAAAAGAAACCCGACTAGCCAAGCGTTCGATATCATAAACACCTTTGAGACTGTCCGTTAAATCGCTACGCTCAAAGAAGTGGTCAAGAAAGACCTGCACCACCTCTTGACGCTGGACGATTCGATCCTTATCAATCAAGGGACGATGGATCCAAGAACGCAAGAGACGCATACCCATAGCTGTTTTGGTTTCATCCAAAAGCCAGAAAAGACTGCCTTGCTTCTTACCTGAACGAGCATTTTCTACCAAATCCAGACTAGCCTTGGTCGCATAGTCCATCTGTAAGAAATCTTTGATTTCATAGCGAATAACTGGTTTAAGATGATTCAATTCCCGCATCTGGGTACGGTGGACATACTGGAGCAGCTTACTAGCTGCCGCTTGCTCCACAGCTGCCAAACGTGAATCCAGTAAATGAATATCCTCAAAGCCTTCCTTCTCATAAGAAAGTACCAGATTCATCTGACGACTGAGGATTTGTTCTTCTTCCTCAGACAAGTCATAACCCAGTACCACTTCACGAGCCTTGAGGTTACGGATTTCCCCACAAACCAGCGTAAAATCCAATAGACCCGTCACATAAAAGTCACCTGTCACCAGATCCATATAGGCTAGGCCAAATTGATTGCCATCACGATCTATGGCAACCAAGAAATTGTTCTGACTATCAGACTTACTGCTATCGACTACTGTACCAGGTGTGATGACCTGAACCACCTCTCGCTTAACAACCCCAACTGCTTGTTTGGGATCTTCCATCTGCTCGGCAATGGCCACCTTATAGCCCTGCTCAATCAAAACATCAATATACTGCTGGGCAGAATGATAGGGGACGCCCGCCATGGGTATCGGATTTTCTGCATTTTTATTACGACTGGTCAGTGAAATCTCTAAAATCTGCGCCGCATTGACCGCATCTTCATAAAACAGCTCATAAAAATCACCCATCCGAAAGAGCAAAAAAGCATCTGGATATTGCTTTTTTATATCCACATACTGCTGCATACCAGGTGATAGTTTTTCTGTCGTCATATTGGCTCTCTCCTTGTTAAAAATAAGGCTTGGGAACAAGTCCCAAAACCCTATTCATCCTTCATCAAATCTAGCAAACGCTCTTCCATGAGTTTGGCAACATGCTGGTCTCGACAAATAACCAGTAAGGTATTGGCTCCCGCAACTGTTCCTAAAATCGCCTCGTCCTTATTTTCATCAACAATATTTGCTAAGACAGCTGCTTCTCCCAGCTTGGTATGAAGTACCAAAGTAAACTCTGCTCTCGCAACCCCTTCTAGGTGATGCGACAAAAACTCTACCAAATCAATCTTTTCTGTTTCATTCGCTAGCACATAATACACCATACCATTTTTCTTAACCTTGATCAAGCCGATCTCGCGCAGGTCGCGCGACAAGGTCGTTTGCGTCACAAAGACATTCCGAACTTCTAGGCGATCTTGGATATCCTTTTGTGTAGCTAGTTTTTCCTCAGTGATCATCTTTTTAATCAACTGGTGCCGTTCTTTTTTTCTCATATCAACCTCTTACATGAATATTTATAACCGATTTCGGGTTTATTTTTAGATATAATTATACCAAAAAAACTGAATAATTCAAAAAAATCTTTCTTCTTTCACTAAATTTATGATAAAATAGAATAAAAGTCCAAAAGGAGCCTACCTATGAGTACAAAAAAACTGATTGCTAGTGAATTGGCTAGCGTCATCGATAGCCTAGATCAAGAGGCTATTTTCAATTTACTAGAACAACCTAAAAACTCTGACATGGGAGATATCGCTTTTCCTGCTTTCTCACTTGCAAAAGTCGAACGCAAGGCACCGCAAATGATTGCTGCTGAAATCGCTGAAAAAATCAACAGCCAAGCCTTTGAAAAAGTTGTTGCAACTGGTCCTTACGTCAACTTCTTCCTTGATAAATCTGCTATTTCTGGAGCAGTTATCAAAGAGATCATCGAAAAAGGATCTGACTACGCTCAACAAACGGAAGGCAAAGAGCAAAATATCACGATTGACCTATCAAGTCCAAATATCGCAAAACCCTTCTCAGTAGGTCACTTACGTTCAACAGTTATCGGAGATGCTCTTTCTAATATCTTTAAGAAAATGGGCTACAACACTATTAAAATCAACCACCTTGGAGACTGGGGTAAACAGTTTGGTCTTCTCATGGTTGCCTATAAAAAATGGGGAAGTAAGGAAGCCGTAGAAGCTAATCCGATTGACGAATTGTTGAAATTGTACGTTCGCATCAATGCTGAAATCGAAAATGACCCAGCTCTTGATGATGAAGGACGTCTCTGGTTTAAAAAATTGGAAGATGGCGATCCAGAAGCAACTCAACTTTGGCAATGGTTCCGTGATGAAAGTTTGGTTGAGTTCAACCGCATTTACAAACTGTTAAACGTTGAATTTGACAGCTTAAACGGGGAGGCCTTCTATAATGACAAGATGGACGAAGCCGTGCAAATCCTTGAAGAAAAAGGTTTGCTAGAAGAATCACGCGGAGCTAGCATTGTTAACCTCGATGATGTTGAACTTCCACCTGCTATGATTAAGAAATCTGACGGTGCAACCCTCTACATCACACGTGATATTGCGACAGCTATCTACCGTGCACGTACTTACAATTTTGTTAAAAATATCTACGCAGTTGGTCAAGAACAATCCAACCACTTTAAACAGTTGAAAGCTGTATTGAAAAAGATGGGATTTGACTGGAGCGATGATATGATTCACGTGGACTTCGGTCTTGTAACCAAAAATCGCCAAAAGCTCTCTACTCGTAAGGGAAATATCATCCTGCTCGAACCTACCCTTCAGGAAGCTATCAGCCGTGCCAAAGCACAAATCGAAGCGAAAAATCCTGACCTCGAAAACAAGGATCAAATCGCCCAAGCTGTTGGGGTTGGAGCTGTCAAATTCTACGATCTGAAGACTGACCGTCGAAATGGTTATGACTTTGATTTGGAAGCAATGGTTTCCTTTGAAGGTGAGACTGGTCCATATATCCAATACGCTTACGCACGTATTCAGTCTCTACTTAGAAAAGCAGACTTCCAACCAAATGCTCAAGCAAATTACAGTCTAAATGATGCTGAAAGCTGGGAAATCATCAAACTTCTCCAAGACTTTGCCCGTGTCATCAAACGCGCATCTGTCAACTATGATCCATCGCTCATTGCCAAGTATGCAATCAGCTTGGCTCAAGCCTTCAATAAATACTATGCCCACACTCGTATCCTGGATGAAAGTCCAGAGCGTGACAGCCGTCTAGCCCTCAGCTACGCAACAGCTGTTGTTCTCAAAGAAGCCCTTCGTTTGCTTGGAGTAGAAGCACCAGAGAAGATGTAAATCGCCAAAGTTACTTGATTGCAAAGCAATCTAAGTAACTAACACCAAATCCTATAAGGGATTTGGCTAGGCGCTTCACTAGTTCACCAAACCAAATAAAATCGATTTGGTTTGGTTCATGTCGTAATCTTTAAATCACTTAATTGCAAAGCAATCTAAGTAACTAACGCCAAATCCTATTCGGTCTTTGAGTTGGTGCTTTACTAGTCTTCATTAAAAATTGGACGGACGTTTCGGTTAAAGGTCCAGACCGTCTGACTTAATCTATCATATACCTGTTCTGTTCGTCTAGTGACTTAGTTGAAAAGCGAAAATTTCTTTCGCTTTTCTTATGCCTTCAATTTTTTATCAAATCAGGAGAGATTTTATGAGCCAGTACGCTTATATCTTAGTTCTTATCAGTCTTGTCGTTCTTTTTCTCATCAATAAATACGAAAAAGAAAAACTTCAACAACTCCTTCAGGAACAGCTTCTGAAAGACGAAGCTTTCAAAACAGACATACGCGAAAGGATCCAAACAACGGAAAATATCAATGATGTCATAGCCTACATCAATAAAGGGTATCGTTTGGGACTCCTGCTTTCTAAGGAAATCACTGAGCAACTGAAATAAGAGAATCCGAGAAGCTTTCTTCTCGGATTTTTTACTCTCATCAATACCATTTCCTTGTGATAATCATATCTTTCATATGATTTTTCTGAAATTTTCTAAATTTTTCAAAAATTCTCTTGCATTTTTCATAAGTTTCTTGTAGAATAGTAGCTACCTATTCAGATTATTCTGAAAATTCAAAAACAGGAGGTTTTTATGTCACAAGTTACTTCATCACACCAATCTACTTGGACAAGCAAGCTGAAAGCAATGGGACCCGGGATCCTAATGGCTTCCGCTGCAGTCGGAGGTTCTCACATCGTATCCTCCACTCAAGCCGGTGGTTCTTATGGATGGTCTCTGCTTCTCTTGGTCATCTTAGCCAATGTTTTTAAATATCCATTTTTCCGTTTTGGTGCTGAATACACAGCAGATACTGGAAAGACCTTGGTTGAAGGCTATGCAGAAAAGGGAAAACTCTATCTCTGGATTTTCTTTATCCTCAATGTCTTTTCTGCCTTGGTCAATACTGCCGGTGTTGCCATCCTTTGCTCAGCTATCATTGCTAGCGCCTTTCCAATGATTGGTCTTAGTATCACTCAATGGTCTCTTATCCTTGTTGCTGTCATTTGGGCCATGCTACTCTTTGGTGGCTACAAACTATTGGATGGTATGGCCAAATGGATCATGTCTGCCTTGACTATTGCAACTGTTCTTGCCGTCATCATTGCTGCCGTTAAGCACCCAGAATACAGCTCGGATTTTATCGAGAAAACACCTTGGCAAATGGCAGCCCTCCCCTTTATCGTTTCCCTTCTAGGCTGGATGCCTGCTCCTATTGAAATTTCAGCCATTAACTCACTTTGGTCAGCCGAAAAGAAAAAGACCGTCAACTTTAATACAGAGGATGCTCTTTTCGACTTTAACGTTGGCTACATTGGAACAGCTATCCTAGCTGTATTCTTTGTGGCACTAGGAGCACTCATTCAGTATCCTACAGGTCAAGCAGTTGAAGCTGCTTCTGCCAAATACATCTCGCAATTTGTGGGCATGTATGCCTCTGTCCTTGGCGAATGGTCTCGATATTTGATTACCTTCATCGCTTTCCTCTGTATCTTTGGGACAGTGATTACTGTCATCGATGGCTATTCACGTGTCAATCAGGCCTCCCTTCAACTCTTGGCAAATCAAAAAGAGGATAATCGTAAATCTTTGAACATCTGGATGACCATCACAGCTATCATTGGTATCGTCATCATCAAGTTCTTTGCCGGTCAAGTTTCAACCATGCTCCGCTTTGCCATGATTGGATCTTTTCTTACAACACCATTCTTTGCCCTTTTGAACTATGTGTTGGTCACAGGTGAAAATAAAAATCTTCCTTCTTGGTTGAAACTCCTCGCCATTGCAGGATTGATCTTCCTCTTTGGATTTGCCATCTTCTTTATCTATGCACTTGCCATCGGAAAAGCAGGTTAGTTCACAAAGCAGCACCCTCGTCTGGGTGCTTTTTTCTGCATCTTAAAAATGGTCTCTGTAGTTTACTCATTTCTATTGTTCCCCAATGATAAAATCAGACCTATCACACTACCAGCTACAAATACCCACCAGCAAATCCTGATATCTTGTAGGGCTAGAAAGGAAAATAGAGACATTCCCAAAGGTAATGTCAAGGAAAAAATCATACTCAAGAAATTATTACTTCTAGCCAATACGTCTGAACTCAAATTAGACAGTAACAGAGTATCTAATTTAGGCATTGATTTCGACATAAGATACATAACAAAGGCTAAGCAAATAATACCGACTAGAGGGGGAAAACCTAAAATATTGGCAATAGCAAGTAATACAAATAAGAGAGCATTAAGGGATAACAAATTTGAGAAAGATAATTTCCCAAAATAATCATTAGGGGTTAAACTGCCAATAATAGCTCCCCCTAAGCTGACACCTTCAATCAAAAAAAGAGCTTGGGCATAACTGAGATGATAGATAGCATGGTCTAATAAANAAAAATGATAAATACCGCCAATAGCACCTCCTAAAGTGTTCATAATTAGAATAACAAGTACAATTTTGAATAAGGATTTACTTTCCTTTTTTCTAAATACATAGTCCATATCTGCATAGATTGTTTTCATTTGTTGGACTAAATTAATTGGTTGAGTCTCCACAGTTATAGGCAAATGTGTCAGTTCTTTTCTATTTTTTAACAAAATCAGAGAAGATAGCAGAAAGAAACCTGAGTTCACAATTGCAACTAAAGAAAAATTTTGTTGACTTGTAGTGAGTATCCACACCCCCAGAGCTTGACCTCCTAGATTTGATAAATAAGATACAAATTGAGTAAAGGAATAGGCTTCATAGAGTTTATCTTCTGAAATATTATACTGAATAATCGGCATACGTAGTCCCGCTGTATAATCTGATAAGACATCTGAACATATATTCATTAAACAAATAAAGGCAAAAGTGAAAAAATTAGAATCACGAATTACTATTGCAATCAAGAGAAATAAAATACTTTGCAAGCATCCAACCCAAATAATCATCCTTGCTTTGTTTTGAGTCTGATCAGCCTTAATTCCCACATAAAAAGTAAATAAGAATGGTAAAATCGTAATCATATTTGCCACAAATACAGCTAGACTTTTAAATGGCAAACTAGCAGCATAGACGATAAACACCAAATTATAAATGTATGCTCCACTTGAACTTAAAAACCTTGATAAAGTAAGTATTCTAAATAGATGATGTTTTAAAAATAGTTTCATAACAGATCTCTCCTATATTTCAAAGAATTTTCTATTGAAGCCAGTATAACAAAAAAAGTGGGAGTCCCCACTTTTTTGTAATATATTTTTCTTCAAAATTGATAAAATATCTTCTAGAAACTATTAAATATGCAACATTAATAATCGAATTTATTTTTTGTCAGCTAATACCATAAGAATATATTACAACTCCTTGCATGAAAATTGATTTAAAAAATAGTTTTCATAGTATGTCGCACCATCTACGTATTCTAAATCCTTCAAAATCTCAATACCTCTCTTAATTATTACAACCCCCTTATCCGATAATGTAAAAATAGTATCGTAATAACCTTTGGCAATCATATAAATAATTTTAAGATAGGCTTCTTGCTCTGGCAAATCTCGCTTTTCAATCTGAAAGATGAAATAATCTGCCTTTAACTTGTCTTTCTCCTCTATCGCTTTAAATAGTCCATTAATTAAAATCGTATCAATACTAACTTTATTATCTGGTAAAGAACCTAATAAATCTGTTTTTTGCAGCATCTCCCTAGCATATTTAAAATAGAGAGGAAGAGGAAACAAGGTAGAAATGGTTGAAAATAATTCTAATTCGTAATTTCCCCAAATATCAATAGTAAAAAAATAGTCATAAAGAAAGTCCAACTCTTCATCAGTTGCTGTTGCTTCTAAATCAAAAAATACAAGAACACTTTTGATACGAATCATTTGTAAAAGATAGCTTTTTTCAGCACTTGAGGCATACTTTTTAGATGTCCTTTCGTACAATGCTTGAAGAGAACCAAGACCTTCTTTTTCATATGTGTTCCAAAGATTTTCTGTAAAGGTCAAAGTCTTTTTCTGAGTAAAACCACGTACCAAATACATAAATTCATTCAAATCAGAATAAATATGATCTAAAGCAGTAATTAATTTCACAGATGATAAATCAGCCTCCCCTCGTTCAAATTTGCTCAACATGGAATAAGTAAACTCTCCTCCCGTCGCCTCTTGTAAGGATATATTCCGACTCTTTCGTAACTCTTTAAAAATCTCTCCCATATTTTGCATATTGCCCCCTCACACTTCTTAACCATCCAATCCATATAAGTCCGCGATAATCGCTGCGACCTTTTTAATATCTCCCAGCATTCCTCTCATTTCAAAGTCAGCCAATACAGGGAAACCAAAGCGCTGGCTGTACTGCTTGGCAGTCAGACAGTATTGGTTATTAAAATTGCGATTACCAGAGCCCACTACACCAAAACACTTACTGGCATTGTCTCCATAGGCGATAAAATCACCCACTGGAGTCGTTAAAATCTCAACATCGCCGTTATCGACACCATTTCCACCTTCCAGATAGGTCGGCAAGAAAGCGACATAGGGATGCTCCATTTCAAAGAATTCTTGGCCTTCCTTGACCAAATCCTTGATATGGATTTTTTGGACCTCAATTTCTTCGTACTGAGACAAGAGATAGTCCTTGAGTCGGGTTACAAAACTCTCTGTATTCCCACTCAGACTAATATACACTAGGGATATTTTTTTCATGTTGACCTCGATTTTTATGTTTACGATATAAAAAGAACTAACAAGATTGTAACTTGATAGTTCCCTTTTGTCAATACTTAGGCAGCTTCTTCTGCTTCAACTTCCTCAGCCAAATCTTTTTGTTGACGCCACATCTTGTAAAAGACAATGACAAGGAAGAGGACATTGATAACAACAAATAAAATCGTTGTTCCCTTTCCAAGGACTTCTGTTCCTAGTCGCAAAGTTTCATCACGGATAGCTTGTACAGCATCTTGCATACCCATATAAGTATAAATCGAACCAACAATGGCAAGCAAAACATAAGCAATGTAAGCATAATTTGCATATTGCAAATGATTACGAACCAAGAGCACAATACCTGCGACTACTAAAATCGCAGATAAAATAATCAAAACGATGTTAACAGTCGAATGCGATAATTCAGCTGTCTTATGTAGATAATTAATCGTATCCTCCAGCTGCTGAGCGCTAATGCCTTGTACTTGTGCTTGTGCTTGACTGGCACCTAGTGCTTCTTTACTAGGTACTGGACTTAGTATTCCAAACAAAGACATAGCTGAAATCAATGCTGATAGGACTAATAAAACCCAAAGATAAATAGGTTTCTTTTTCATAATTTTTCCTCCTTAAGGTATTTTGAACATTATAGCATTTTTTGCACGTAAATTCAAGCTTTATAGGGAAATTTCGACTTGTTTCCGATAAGCTTTTGGCGATTTTCCGCACAATTTACGGAATACCTTATAAAAATATCCGACATTACTATAACCAACAGCATAGCAAATATCTTCAATGCTATCACTGGTTGAGAGCAAGAGTTGCTGCGCTGCCTTAATTCGCTGTTTATTGAGCAATTCCGCAAAGGTTGAGTTGGTTTCCCTCTTGATCAGCTGACCGAGATAGACAGGATTGATAAAGAGATCCTTGCTAATATCCTTAAGTGAGAGTTCTTTCTGATAATCACGCCCAATCACCTCCAGAACGCTCACCACATTTTCATTCATGCGGTACTGGCCAAAGAACTTGGTCAAGGTTTCTTTGATATAGGCAACCAATTCTTCAAAGGTGTTAATGGCATGGATGGCTTTGACAATCTCAGTCATATCATCCGCTTTTAGGTGTTCAAACAAATGAAAGACATCCATGACAAACTGGGTGAAGAGCTGCTTCGTGATGGCCACGCGCGGAGTATTCTCTAAGACAACCTTCTCCAGCAGGGTCAATTCTTCGATAATTTGATTGATATTTCCTTGGATAATCACGCGATAAATCGGCTCGTAATAAGCAAATAGACTCTCAGATTTTTCTAGATTGACAGAACCATAAAAGAGAGCTTTTTCAGCGTTGATCTTCCATTTTTCAAAGAACGGCTGGTAGGGTTCTTCAAATGGTGTCACAACGATTCCATCTAGTGGCCGATCAGAGATAAAAATCTGCCAGTCTTGACCTAAAACATAGTAAGGAATAGTGAAAGAACCTTGTTTTTCCTTGGAAAGGCCTATCCACCAGTTGTCTTTACCTGCTAAGAAGTTGACAAAGCCTTCTTCATCCAATTCTTGGCTGAGAGTCTGGCTTTGCTCCACCTTTTCCTGAAGTTGGCTCGCAATTTTTTCTAATAAATGACTCAACTCCACCTTATCCACTGGCTTCACCAGATAATCCACGACACTGAGGTTCATTGCTTTCTTGACATAGTCAAACTCCTGATAGCCAGACAGCAAGATATAATAGGCATCTGGGAGAATCTCCTTCATCTCCTTGATCATCTCAAGCCCTGTCTTATCTGGCATGTTGACATCCGAAATGACCACATCAACTGGATTTTCCTTGACGTAGTCCAATGCATCATCTGCGTGATTAGCTGTTGCGACGACTTGCATATCCCATTTTTCAAAGGGGATTAATCGCTTGAGACCCTCTGTCACCATGTACTCATCGTCTACTAATAAAACTTTATACATTTCCCTTCCTTTCTATTCATTTTGAATAGTAATACGGTAACGAACACCTTCTTGTTCAGCAGACTCTACACTGATTTGGTAGCGATCTCCAAAATAGAGGACAAAGCGTTCGTGTACATTGATTATTCCAATTGATTGTCGCTCTCCGCTATAGCTTGCCTCGTGCTCAAAACTTCTCTGAGTTAGTTTTTCTTGCAAGGCAGCTAATTTTTCGGCAGGCATTCCACGACCATTATCGACTACCAGGATCTCAACAAATCCCTCACCCTTCAAGACCTTGATGCTGATTACATTGTCTGTTCGACGGTGGTCAATACCGTGAGCAAAGTAGTTTTCTACCAATGGTTGGAGTGTAAACTTGGGAATCTTCATATTTTCTAATTCTGGCTCGATCTTAAAGCCATAGGCAACTGACTTTGGATAACGCACCATACAGAGATAGCTGTATTTGCGACAAAATTCTAATTCTTGTTTCAGCGTCGTTTCCCGCTCGTTGGAGATATTATTGCGTAGTAAACTGCTAAATTCATAGATAATATCCGCCAGTTCATCTTGGCTTTCCATGACGGCATACATGCGCAGAAACTCTAAGGTATTGTACATGAAGTGAGGATTGATTTGAGCTTGCAGGGCTCGCATATTGGCATCTTTTTGACTGAGCTCTAGCTGGTAAATATCGTGGATATTCTTTTCCAGTCGATCCAACATATCATTGGTGGTTTCTGCGATGAGGAGCAATTCCTGATCTTTTTCAGAAGTATCGATGCGAAGTCCCTCTTCTCCTTGAGCAATAACCTCGATAGAATCTACTAGGTCTACGACCTGCCTTTGGTAATTGGAGAAGGTCTGCCTCAAGGTCACATATAAAATAATGATAAAGAGAACACTTAGTCCAATAATGACAGCAGAGCTGGTCAAAGTGCCCTTAAGGACAAAATCCTTAGGAACTGCTGATTGGACTTGATAGCCATGTGATGTCAAACCAACAATCCAATTTTCCCGTTCAGCTACTACATTTTCCCCTATATGAAACAATTCAGTATCAAAAGGGGAAGTGATCGTCACGGCCACGGGAATCAGACCGCGAGTATTATCAATTGCTTGGTAAAGTACATCCTGCGATAAAGAAATGTAGATAACACCTAGAGACTGATCGGAGTTAGGATCAAGTACTGGTATGGCAAAACTATTGGCTGCTGGTTTGAAATCCTCAGCAAGAACTTTCTCCCCGCTACGTTTCTCTCTAGTAGAAACGAAGACTTCCTTGTAGTCTTGCAAAACAATTGCAACACCTGTCACAAAGTCATTTCTTACATACAAATCATCAATCTTTTCATACAAGGATACTGAGACATAGGGAGACGCTTTACGTTGCAACAGCCAGTAAAAATAATCCGATGTACTCAGACTAAAATACTTGTAGATCCCTTCAATCCGTGCTCGATTTTCAACCAGTTCCTGTGCTAGCTGAGTCGACTCTCTGTGGTAATATTCAATCTCACTCACTGTCCGAGTCGTCACACGTTGAGCTACTCGTTGAGCTTCTTTTTCACGAGAACTCCAGTCAGCATAGGAGAGCATGACCGCAAAGCTTGCAATGATGACAATCATCACCAAGGTATAGATGCGCAAGAGCGAGTGGAGCCAGAACGGCTTCATTTTATTTTGTCGCCAATTTTTCATGGATACTTTCATATACGGGTTCCAACATATCACTGATAAAGAAATGCCACACACCAATTCCTACGAAAAAGAGGAGGGCAGGCATATAGTAACCAATTCCTACAAGCATGACCGTACCAAATAAAACCTTGGCAATTGCCGGTAAATTCATAAAAATCCCGATAAGAGCGAGTTTTACAGTATTTCGATAAGAGAGCTCATAGTGAACTTGGAGTTTCAATGAAACGGTATAAGCCAAAAAAACAAAGGCAACAACAAGGATATTGAGAAAGGTTGCCAAGAGATGGAAGATAGTCTGATGGGGCAATTGAACCAAAAGGTACAAACCATAGACTAAGACTAAATCTACAAGTACAAAACTATAGAAAGCTAGGTTACTCTTGACAAAGTTACTCTTATACAATTCCCAAGCTTCTTTCAAACTATAAGCCCGATAAGTATAACCGTTCTCCGCATATAAACTCATAAGAGTTGCACTAGCTGGTGCCAAACCAAAGACTACACCTCCTGCTAGTGTCAATAACCAGAAAAAAGCCGTCGCAATCATTCCTAAAAAGAAACGATTAAAGACGAATTCTAGAAACTTTCCCATAATATCCTCCTTAAAACAACTATGTGACTATTATATCATATTTCAAACGTTTTCAAAAACATAGAGCACCCATTTACAATCCTCTAAAAGCGTGATACAATTGATTTTGACAGTTTTATATAAGGAGATTCTCATGAAGAAAAATATCTTAACTACCCTCTTAGCCGTCGTTCTCTACTTCCTCTGTCTAGGAATTGGAGTAGTACTTGGACACTTGGTAGACTCAACGGGCAATATGTTCTACGCGCCTGCCTTTTCTGCCCTTGTTGGAGGGAGCGTCTACATGTTTCTTCTGGTAAAAGTTCCTCGTTTTGGAGCGATTACCACTCTCGGACTCTTTATGGCTCTCTTCTTTCTAGCTAGTAAACACGGTGCTGGCGCTTTTCTACCAGGACTCGCCTGTGGTCTTGCAGCAGATGCTATCGCTCGCCTCGGCAACTATAAAGATCGAATCAAAAACACCCTCTCCTTCCTCGTCTTTGCTTTTAGCACAAGTGGTCCTATCTTCCTCATGTGGATCAGTCCCAAAGCTTATGAAGCAACTCTACTCGCTCGTGGAAAATCCCAAGAATACATTGACCGTATCATGGTCGCTCCAGAGTTAGACAAAATCCTTCTCTTTGTCGCAAGTATTCTCCTTGGTGCCTTGATTGGTGCCTTGATTGGGCAGTTTCTAAGTCAAAAAATAGCCGATAAAATGTAAGGTAAAAGCCCTGAAGACTAGTAACACCTAGCTCCAGGGCCTTTTTGTATACAATCTTAAAATTCACTGTAGATAAATTCTTGAATATTCGAAAAATCGGTCACAAAACAGTAAATCACGATACTTAAGATAACCGTATAGAAAAATAGTGTCCACAAGATTAAACGATGTGTGTTAGTTAGCTTGGTTTGCAAATTTGTAAAGTTCTTTTTCAACTTCCATCCATCCTTTCACTCCAACGTGCATCACGTCAAATAAAAAGTAATCATCATACTCTCTGTTTCCATAGTTTAGCACCGTTGCACCATGGCTTTTTGCGACATCTTCTATTTTTTTATAAGTTTTTTCCCGCATCTCTCTTGAGACACCTGTGTAGTCGTTCCATTTCCCGTTTACTGGGAAAATGATGACCTCAACTTCGATTCCCAATTCTTTAGCAACTGTCAAGAAAAGTTCCATATCTGAATACTCCGGTGACTCTAAGTAGCTCAAATCTTTGTTAGAATCTTTCAGCGATGCATAGCGATCTTTCAAGTAAGTATTGTAGTAGTTATTATCCACCGCATAGTCATTGTTGTCTGTTTTCTTTTTGACCTCTTCCACAAACTGATCCGTCATCTTCTGCCAATCATAGTCTGGGGTTTTGTCTCCTAGCGAAGGATAATCTGATTTGGCATGTTTTTGATAAAAAGTCTGTTTGAGCTTAAAGGAATAAATCGCCTTATCTAACTCTAATAGTTTTTTATCAACAATAGTTCCTTTTCCATCTATGAAATAACTTTTATATTTTTTGTAGATGTCATTTTGTTGCTTGTTCCCCTTGGTAATCTCGATAATGCGATTGATTATTTTTTCTTTCGTTTCCTTACTAATCTTGTCATTATCTAGCATATGGAAAATATGTTCCTGAGAAGCCTTGTTCAAAAAGGCATCTTGATGGGTCCCATCCTTTTCAAACCACTGAACAGACTCGACAATGGCCACTTTTCGCTTGGTCATAGATCCTTCAATAGAGCCCAAGGTCGTAGCCTGAATGATGTTTTGAGAATAACTGGTCCCAATCTGCATGATATTAAAATCGTTGTAGTTAAAAATTTTATTTGGATGATAGTCTTCATTTATCGTCGCAACCAACTCTGAAGAACCCATTAGAACCAGTGTATTGGGGGTGATATTGCTTGTTAAAATATCTCTACTTTTATACTTTTCATACGAGGTGCTATAACGAATACTGTTATCCTTGACTTTATAATAATCATCAATCTTCTTGACATAGGTCACATTTAAAAGGGCAAGCGTCGCAATTACGAGCACAAGCGATAGTAAAAATGCTTTTAATTTAATCATCTCGTTTTATTCTATCCCTTCGATCTAGCCGATTTCTTTTCAATCTCTTATCTCTTTAAAATTGTCAGTAAGATTTTATAGGGTTCACCTGAAAAGATAAAGAAACCAATCATAACCAAATTCATGGTCACAAACCAACTTAATAGCTTATACCAGTTTTTGTTTTTATTTTTCTTATAAAAATTGCTTTTCTTTTGATACACTTCAAATCCAGCCATCAAGACACCATGGTAAAAACCATAGACAATGTAACTAACACTAAGACCATGCCAAAAACCCATGACCAACATATTGACCATATAGGCATAGGTTGCATTGTGTAGCCTATTTTTAAACCATTTTTTCCTGATAACCTGCATCAATACTCTTGAAAATACAAAATCTCTCAACCAGGTTGACAAGGTGATATGCCATCTAGTCCAGAAATCCTTGATATCGACACTCAAGAAAGGTTTGTTAAAGTTCATCGGTGTCTGAATACCTAGAATGTTACTACTTCCAACAGCCATTAGACTATAGCCTGCAAAGTCAAAGAACAGATACAAGGTATAGAGATACATATACTTGATTGAGTAGACGACTGTGCCAGTATTATTTAGAGTGAGTAACATCTGGTAAACATAGGTTGATAAAACAACCTTGTAAAGAAGGCCTAGAACGATACGATATACACCGTCCCCTGCTAACTCTAGATACTCTTTTCGAGGCATGACCTCGTTTATCTCTTTTAAAAATCTCCTACTCCGATCAATCGGACCAGCACTAACTGTTGGGAAAAAGAGCAAAAACTGTAAGTAGTCTTTTACACTGATTTTTTCTTTGATCAAGCCATCCGATATTTCTAGCATGATCTGAATGGTCTTAAAGGACATATAAGAAATTCCAATAAAGGCCAACAAATGCAGAGAAGTCAAGGCAAAGACCTTATTGATTACTAAAGGAAGAATGGAGAGGAAAACCAGTGATTTCAGCCTCTTTGCTTCTATCCTCTGTGCTAGAAAAACCAGAAAATATTGATAAACAACAAAGGCAAGCAAATAGACCATCATCGCTCGGCTCTTGCCATAAATAGCTCCTGCAAATAAGAGGGAGAGCACCAAAATATAGTAGTCCTTACGTTTTTCAAAAAAGTTTACTACAAAACCAATTAATAAAACTACAAACAAGAGAAGGAAGAAATCATTCCCCTCAAAATAATTCATATCAACCGAACTCCTTTTTCATTTTCTCATCTCGCTTCAAGGTTTATCTTTCTAGTTTTTTCCTACCCTATCACTAGAGAGAATTAGCTTTATCTATTATACCATAATTTAAAAACTTTAAATGCCCCTGTTGGCAGCTTCCTAGAACAAAAAAGAGCCCTTCGGCTCTTTTTATTTATGACTTAATTTCTTAGTCAAGAAATCTCCCAAGAACTGGATCGTAAAGATAATCAAGATGATAATGATGGTTGCTAGAACTGTCACATCGTGATTGAAACGGTTAAAGCCATAAGCGATGGCTACGTTACCAATACCACCAGCTCCGACCGCACCAGCCATAGCTGTTTCACCGACTAGTGAAATCAAGGTCACAGTCGTCACACGAATCAAATCTGGAAGACCTTCCGATAGATAAACCCCCACGATATCCCAGAAAGTCGCTCCACTAGCCTGCGCCGCTTCAATGACACCGCCATCTAGCTCAGCCAAGACGACCTGCACCTGACGGGCAAAGAAGGCAAAGACTGCAAAAGAAAGTGGCACAAGAGCTGCATTTGGACCAATACTAGTCTTCACAATCAAGTGAGAAAGTGGTGACAAGATAGCCAAAAGGATGATAAAGGGAACCGCACGGAAAATAGAGGTAATCTTGTCTAAAATCCAGAAAACGACCTTGTTCTCCAAGACACCGCCTGGCGCTGTCAAGACGAGGAAGAGACCTGCCACCAGCCCCAGGAACCCTCCGATGATGAAGGAAAGAACTGTCATATAAAGAGTTAGGTAGATGGCTGTTCCCCAGCCTGCTTGACCAGCCCAGCCCATTTTATAGACATTTGGTAAGTAAGTTTGAATAAACTCTGTCATTTTACTGTCCTCCCTTCAATACTTTTAACTGTACGCCAGCTTGGCGGATAGCTTCTTGAGCACCTGCTAGCGCTGCTTTTTCTCCTGACAAGACCACAACCAATTCTCCAACGGGAGTGCCATCGAGAATTTCGATATTTCCATAAAGGATATTAGCTGTTACTTGGTAATGCTTGTACAATTCATTCAAAAGTGGCTCGTCTGTCGAAGCCCCTGCATACTTGAGCTGTACTAAGATACTGTTCTCAGATAAGTGCTCTACGATTTCTTGCTTCTCAATCTTGACCATGGCTTCATCAATACCTGTAGCTGTTGAGATAAAGTCCTGGGTCAAAGGTTGTTTAGGGTCTGAGAAGATTTCAAGGACACTGCCCTCTTCAATCAAATGCCCATCCTGCATAACTGCCACACGGTTGGCAATGTCTTTGACAATCTGCATTTCATGCGTAATCAAGACAACTGTCAATCCTAATTTTTGGTTCAAATCTTGCAACAAGGCTAGAATTTGCTTGGTTGTCTTAGGGTCGAGGGCAGACGTTGACTCATCTGAAATCAAGATTTTCGGATCATTTGCCAAGGCACGCGCAATAGCTACACGCTGTTTTTGCCCTCCAGATAGTTGTGAAGGGTAGTTTTCAGCACGATCCGCCAAGCCAACTAAATCCAACAACTTAGCAACTTTTGCTTTCTTTTCTTCCTTGCTGAGTCCAGAGTGCTTAAGGGCAAAGGCTACATTTTCCTCTGCTGTCTTTTGACTCATCAGATTGAAATGCTGGAAAATCATCCCAATGTCTTGACGCTTACGACGCAACTGCTCTGCAGTCAAGGTCACCTTGCCATCAAAAATCACATCGTTATCAATGGTAATTTTCCCAGCAGATGGCTTTTGCAAGAGGTTAATTACCCGTACAAGGGTTGATTTCCCTGCTCCAGAATATCCAACGATTCCGTAGATATCCCCTTCTTGGATGTGAATGGTCACATCCTTGACCGCTGTGATGGTTCTCTTCTTCTGATGAAAAGTCACATCGATCTGATCTAACCTAATAATATCTCTACTCATAGCTTCTAATCAGCTCCTCTACTAATTCAATATGGGTGTAGTAATCTGCGATTCGCACGTTTTCATCTCCACCGTGGTCTCGGCTATTGGCATTCCCTAGACCAAAGGCCACCATGGGTACCTCTAGGGCATCAAAGACCGTATGCATAGGTCCTGTCCCCGCCGTTGTTGGCAAGACTGATACCCCCTGTGGATAGAATTTCTTGGCCAACTCGATCACATTGAGAATGGCTGGCGCGCTCATATCGCTTCGATAGCTCATCTCTCCCAAGGTATAGTATAATTCTACCTTATCAAAGCCATTTTTGTCTAGCTGTTTCCGAATTTTTTCCAGGACATCATGCGGTTCTAGGCCAGGAACCAAACGAATCTCTAACTTGGCACTAGCTTCTGCTGGCAAAATAGTCTTAACACCCTGACCTTGATAGCCAGACTGGATTCCTTCTATATTGAGTGCAGGTTCAAAAAAGAATCGTTTGAGAAAGGCAGCGCGGTCCTCTTGTAAGAGAGGCAATTCCAAGCCGTAAATGCGACTGATTTCCTCAGGATTGCGTTGGGCGTAGGTATCTACCAAGGCTAGTTCTCGTTCATTCGGCTCTTGAACATCCTCGTACAAGCCTTCTACTAAGATACGGCCATCAGCAGCTCGCAGACTACTTAAGGCCTGGATAAGATACCATGGTGCTGACTCCACGACACCACCATAACTCGAGTGGATATCTACATCCGCACTTTTCACCTTGGCATCAAAGGTCACGATTCCCTTGTTTCCACCAGAAATCTCTAACTGCTCCAAGGCGTTCTTTGTACCTTGTTCCCATACCAGCAAATCCGCCCCACGAAGTTTGTCTGCGTGTTTCTCTAAATACTTATCTAGATCCATGGAAGCAGACTCCTCTGCCCCTTCCATGATAAAACTAATATTGACAGGTAGGTCATCATGGTGTTGCATGTATTTTCTCAAAGCGCTCAAACGAGCCGTGATATGCCCCTTGTCGTCGTCAACCCCACGTCCATACATAAAGCCATTTCGCACAGAAAGGGTAAAAGGATCCTCTGTCCACACCTGGTCACCATCCGCTGGCACGGTGTCATAGTGGTTATAGAAGATCAAGGTCTTAGCATCTGGACGCGAACTCTTGAAATGCGTCATGACAAAGGGAGCCGTATAAGTCTCATCAATCTCCACTTCAGCCCCTACACGCTTAAAAATCTCACCCAGATAGTTTGCGACTTCCTTAAGTCCAACCTGCTGGGCAAAGACTGATTTCTTGGAAATTAAGGTGCGCAAGACTTCAAAATAATGTTGAGCTACATGATCCTTCTCAAATTTTTCAATCTGCTCTTGTTCGCTGGAAAAAACCATTTTCTCTCTCTTTCTACTACATACTTGTGTCCTTGGAACAACCCCAAGTGCCTCTTTAAAATCAACTCTCTATACAAAAGTAAGAGGTGGAAACTCTCTCCCACCTCCCTGTGTCTTATTACCAAACTGGTTGGTCCAAACCGTCTGATGTTTCTTCGATAACTTTTTTCACTTCATCAGTGTGGTAAGCCGCGATAATTTTCTTGATGGCATCAGCCTTAGGTGATGATTCCCAATCTTTTTTCGCAACGATGATGTTGTACCATTGTTTTGAGTTTTCATCAGCTTGTTCTTTGAAGAGTGCTTTTTTGTAGTCCAATTTTGCTTCTGTAACGAAGGTATTGTTTACAACGGCAGCATCAACTGATGACAATGAACGAGCCGTTTGGCTAGCGTCCAATTCAGTAATCTTCAAGTTCTTTGGATTTTCTTTGATGTTTGCGATAGTAGCAAGTTCAGTTCCAGAAACATCCAATTTGATCAAACCAGCTGATTGAAGCAAGTAAAGCGCACGGCTTTCGTTTGTAGCATCGTTTGGCACAGCGATTTCGCCCTTATCTGGGATTTCTTCCACTTTCGTGTACTTGTTTTCTTCCCCATTTTTACCTGAGTAAAGGCGGATTGGTGAGATGTACGTATCTGCAATCGCTACAAGGTCTTTCCCGTTTTCTTTGTTCCAGTTGTTCAAGAAGTTGTAGTGTTGGAAAGCGTTCAAGTCTACTTCGCCATCAGCAGTTGCCTTGTTTGGTTGAGAGTAGTCAGTGAACTCTGTGAATTCCAATTTAATACCATCTTTTTTAACCAATTCTTGGATTTTATCCCAACGTTTTTCTTCAGAACCGCTACGGTTAACTGTTGCGATTTTAACAACTGTTTCATTGTCCGCTTTCTTTTCTGAATTTCCGCAAGCTGCAAGAGTCAAACCTGCGATTGTAGCAAGAGCTGCTACACCGAGCCATTTTTTAATTTTCATGATTCTTTCTCCTTTAAAAATAATACCGTAATAGTATCTCATACTTTATTTGATTTAGCAAATTGTTATTAGATAGGCAGACATATAGTTTGAAACTATATGTCTAAAAATTGAGAAATCATCCGCCTTTCTCAGACTGGATGATTTCATACGACTATTTAATATCAGCTTCTGCTGGGAGGTAAGTGTCTCCGAAGAATTGTTTAGACAATTTTTCAAGTGTTCCATCTTTGTAGAGTTCTTGGATGCGTTTGTCTACAAATGATTTCAACTCATCTTGACCTTTAGCAAGAAGCGGGTAAACGTAAGGTTGTTGGTCGCTTGGAAGCTCAATCACTTTCAAGTTATCCAAACCTTGGTTTTTGATAACTGTTTCAACACCGATTTTATCAAAAATCTTGTAGTCAAATTGTCCATCGCTCAAACGAGACATGATTTGTTGGAAATCAGCCTTGGTGTAGTTAAGAACCGTTGGATTGTCTGCGTGTTGTTTGTTATAGTCTTCTAGTTGTTTAGCTGTTGTTGTTCCTTGAACGACTTCAGTAGATTTTCCACCAATATCATCGAGAGACTTAATACTGTTATCGTCTTTCTTTACAACGAGAACGTTAGGATTTTTAGCAGTTGGAGCCGCGTAAAGGTATTTTTCAGCACGTTCTTTGGTGTAGCTGATGTTGTTCACAGCCATTTGGTAGCGATCAGCGTCAAGGCCTGCAAAGACACCTGACCACTCTGTCTTTTCAAACTTGACATCGTATTTGTCAGAGTCTTTAAAGATAGCACGAACTACTTCAATCTCATAACCAGTCAACTCGCCATTTTCTTCGTAGTTAAATGGTTTTGGTGAAGCGTTGGTCGCTACGACAATTTCTTTCTTACCAGGTGTTGCTGCTTCGCTAGATGCGCTATCTTTCTTATCTCCACCTGAGCAAGCTGCTAGCACACCTGCGGCAACGAGTCCTAAGGCAGCAAGAGATGAATATTTGACGATTTTGTTCATGTCATTTCCTCCAAAATAGAATACTGTACTATCTTAACAGAAAATATTTTTTTTCGCCATTATATGATACCTATCTCGGTGATAGGTTTTTCTTATAGCTGATTAAAAGACCAGACGCAAGACTGCAATCAAGACAACTCCAAAGAGAACTGTGCCGACTAAATTGCGATAGCGAAAGGCTACCCAAGACGTTGGAAAGACTGCTAAAAAGTCTAGCCACTTGATTTGAGGAAAGCTTCCAACCTTACCTGTCACTACGCTTGAAAGGATCAAGGCAAAGATAATGGAAACAGGCAAGAACTTCAAAAAACGCTCAACGATAGCTGGCAACCCCTTGTACTTAACCAAGATGAAGGGAATCATACGGGGAATCCAAGTTACTAGACCTGAAAAGATAACGGCTAACAAAAGATATTTACTGACCATCTAAGACCACCCCCATGGTACAACCTAGCAAGGTCGCAAACAAAACCGCTAGTGACTGGGACACCACTGTCAAGAGCAAAAAGAAAGACACCGCAACAACTGCTAGGATCAGCAGCAGATTGCGGCCAGGAACCCGTCTTTGCATAATCTGGAATTGCGAAGTAAAAATCCCGATAAACATCCCAACAAGGGCAAAGTCCAAGCCAAAGACTTCAGGATTTGGAAGAAGGCCACCTAAAGCTGTCCCCGCAACTGTCCCAATAAACCAGGCTACATAACTGTTGAGATTGTTCCCGTGCATCCACATAGGATTGACTTTGTCTGTATGGGCTAATTCTCCCATCAAAACCCCATAGGTCTCATCTGTAAGGAGACTGGACATGCCGATATTTTGCCAGAGACTAGTATGACGGAAATAAGTCGACGCATGCAGACTCAACAAGAAGAGACGCAAATTGATCAAAAAGACCGTCATGGCAATGGCCGCCACAGGCGCTTGGACCGCAATCAATGCCAACATGGCAAACTGGGCACTCCCAGCATAAACAAAGAGGCTCATCAAGCCCATCTCAACAGGTGTCACATAGGGCGCACCGATAATCCCGCAAGCCAGACCGATACTAACATAGCCAAGGGCAGTCGGCATGGCAGCCTGAACACCTTCCCAAAATCCTTTTTCTTTCATCTCTCTCCTCTTATTTTCTTCGTTTGAGGCTGTTCATGGTCACAGCCACAGCAAGGAATATTATAACACATTCAAAGAAGAGAAAAAAGTTTAGAGTTTGAAACTTAGAGCTAGTAAAAAATGCTGAAATCCCATGAGTGTTATTAATGCATCCTAAACTGATCCACCCGAATAGTATACTTTTTATCTTCAATTTCTTTAGCATCTTCATCTTCTGTCGGATAAACATCGATCCAAAATTCTCTCCTTTGTCCTTTCAACTTGACTTTATAGCGATAGCCGTCATCGTATAGTCCTACCGTCTCGGTGGTTACAGATTGAAAATTCGGAAGAGCTTCAATTTCTTTTTTTATAGTCTGGGATAGATTGTTGAGCACTACATATTGCTCCCCTTTTGAAGCTACAAGAATATGAACTGTCGCTTCTTCCAAGCGATGCGATTTTGAAAATGTGAATCTTGCTCGACCTGTATAACCATTCAAAGCAATATTTTCGTAATCATAGAAAAGGCGACCTGTTTTATAGAAATAAGGGTCTTCAGCACGCCAAGTATCTCGATAGGCCATCTCTGTTTCCTCCACTACTTCGCTAGCCTCTCCAAATACTTCTTCAAAAGATTTAGGAGGCATGCCGAACGAAAGGGATTCAAACAAGACCAGTTGTGTCTTTTTAACATTCTGGCAAGCTGATAAAAGCATGAGGAAAGCTCCAAGAGCAAGCAAACTACTGATTATTTTTGTAAATTTCATATTTCTACTATACAACAAAACTCTAGAATTGACAAACTTTGATAGAGTGGGATTCCGTGATTGATTTNAAAATTGCTTCTTTTTATTTTAAATTGAGCAAGAGTCAGTAACAAACCGCCATAATAAGAAAAAGACTGGAGAGCCAGTCTTATTTATAATACTTAGCTGGTCAGTTCTTTTATTTTTATGATTGGAAAAAGAATCTAAAACAACAAGGGGAGAATTTGACCAATGCCATTGTAGACTATGTGAAGTCCAATAGGCCAATAAATCGACTTTGTCACTCTAAATAAAACTGCAAATATGAGACCGCCACCCATATAGAAGACAAAGTCTGTCAAGATCCATCCGTGACTACTAATGTGCAAGATTCCAAACAAAGCAGCAGAACCAAGCACATCCAGTCCCCATTTCTTCCCTTTTTCCAGAGCGGTCATCACCAATCCACGATAAATCATTTCTTCAAAAATGGGACCTGCAATCACAGGATAGAAAAAATACATCAAAAATACCGTAGCTCCTGTAAAAGTAGGAACATCCAGTTGATAAGCAATTTCATTTTTGGTAGGTGGGAAAATAAAAAATGTAAGGAAATTCCAAATAACAAAAGCAAGAAGAGCTAGAAAGGAATAAAAAAGATAGGAACCTTTAAATTTTTTACTGTTGATTTTCTGCCATTTCCCTGACCAAACCATAACAATAATAGCAAGCAGAACCACAAGAAAATTCAACATCATATCCGACAAATAATAGGCAAAGTCAGATAGACCAGCAGCAAGGTCGCTATGCAAAAGCAAACGAATGAAGAACTGGTCAGCAATGACAAGTAAAATAGCTATAAAAAAGTAGTAGTTAGAAATTATCTTTTTCATATTTCACCTTTCTAAAATCCAAACACCAATAAGCTGACGATAATTAAAAAGCTATTCCACAAGATGTGGAGTGCCATTGACCAATAAATTGAACGTGTATAACGAAAGAGCATACAGAGTAGCAGACCTGCTCCTGCATAAACGATGAAGTCTGTTAACACCCATCCATATTGTAAAACATGAATGAGACTAAAAAGAGTAGAGGAAACTATGACATCAACATAGTATGTTTTAAATTTAACTAGAGCTGTCATCAGAAGACCACGAAAGACCAACTCTTCAACTACCGGAGCAATGAGACTGCTATAGAGAATACGCGTTACAAAGTAACTAATTCCTGTCAAATTAGCTGCTTCTTTCACAATAGCACTCCCATTTTGCGTGCTGGGAAAGATCCGAGTCGTTATATTTACCCACAAAAACATCAATATAAAGGAAAGAAAGAAGATACCCAGATAGGACCAACGAAACTGGAATCGACCGTACTCTTTCCAACGTTGACTCTTTACAAGAATGACAGTAGCAACAATTCCCTCAATTACTATCAATAAAATTTGCATCCCATAAAATCCCAAATCAGATAACTGGCTCACTGAGTCTAATTTTGCTACAAGATTAAAAATCAAGTAATAGGACACAAGCACCAAAATGGTCCCTAGATAAAATTTCGTTTCTTTCCTTTTCATAGTTGATCCTTTTAAGTTTTATTTGCGTCTTCTTTCAGCCAAGCCTACCCAGAGACCTTTCATCCAATCAAAAGCTCCGTAAGGGCTTGGTCCAATACCTCCGCCTCCCCAAATCGGTAAAGCAATTCCACCACCATTGCCTGGGTTAACCACAAGGCTTCCTCCGTAAACTGCCTCTAACTCCACTTCTGTTAGTTCCATTGTTTCTGCAAATTGTAAATTCAACATCATTTACACTCCTTCAATTATTTCTATTTGTAAACCACTTCTGCGACCTAGGATTTGCTTCAAATGTCTTACAAGGACAGTATAACACGAAAATTGGCTTATTTTAGAAAATCGCATATTTGATATTTTTTCTCATGGAAATTTCACATTTGCGATTTTGATTGATTTAATTATTTCACTAATATAATATAGTTACCATTATGCAGGAGGACATGAAATGAAGAAACAAATCATAGCATTATTGACAATCGTTGCTGATATTATTATCATTTCCCATCTTTAACTAATCGATAAGTTCTTTGTATTGCTGTAATCGTAGTTCAAAAAGGGCTGTTAATTGTGGATTTTCTAATATTTGCAGAGATTGGATAAAGTGTTCAATCTCTTTTTGATTACTTCCCTTAGTTTGAAGGAAAACACTCATTTTCTTTAAAAATTGCCACAATAATTTCTCAAAAACATCATACGGACGAAGCATGCTTTCCAACTCGGACTCAAAGATTGGGATGTAAGAGAAAAGCTTACGCTCCATGAGCTCTGATATAATATTCAGATAGCCACTTTTCATGTACAGTCTATTGTGTGCCAATTCTTTAAATTCCTTGGATTTTTCGAGTAAGGAGGTTGATAAAAAGATCAGATCTTGATTACTCAAGAAGGGCATGGTATTGCAAAAAAGATAGAGTTCAAACCAGGTCCAAGACTCGATAGCATAGAGATAGCTAGTCAAAAACTCGCTATCCTCCTCTTCTAGCAGATAGTTTTTATCCAGAGAATGGATAGCGTTTTTAATCACAATAGCATTCAAACGACGATAGGTCTGCGCCATCTGTTCTTGTTCGACTTCCTCCAACAGTTGCTCTAAACCCGCTATATCTTGATAAGCAAAACGATCCACAACCTTTCGGCCAAATCGCATGTGTGGGGATTCTTGATAGTTGTTGAGCTTGTGTCCAAATTCATCAAAGGTCACATTTATCCCTTGGATAGCTAGGATCAGCTTATCCGCAGACAGCATAGACTGCCCTAGTTCAAACTTGGATAGCTGGGATGCTGTTAGACCCTCACAAGCCACATCTGACTGCTTGAGTTTTCTCGCAAGACGCAATTCCTTGTAAAATTCTCCTAATTCTTGTTTTTCAATCATCTCCTTACTCCCTTATCAACTCACTTTACTTTTCTATTCGTACAAATTTTTACTTTTTTAACATATTATAAAATATTTTATCAAAAAAGCCAGCCTCTAGCTGACTCTTTATTCTATGGTATCAAAGGCAAGACTCGGTTTGGCATTGAGATCCAAGCCTGCAAAGTTTTCTTTGTTCCACTCGCTGACGCTGGCATAGGCAATCATACCTGCATTGTCTCCACAGAGACGCAGGGGTGGAATGATGACCTTGACATCTGTGATTTCGGCTGCCAAGCGTTCTCTAAGACCTTTATTGGCTGCCACACCACCTGCCACGACTAGGGTTTTAACAGGGTATTTTTCTAAGGCCTTCTTGGTTTTGTCCATAAGAATATCCATGACTGCTGCTTGGAAGGAAGCTGACAAATCTTCCTTGGATAAAGTTTCTCCCTTTTGCTCGGCATTGTGGTGAAGATTGATAAAGGCAGACTTCAAACCTGAAAACGAAAACTCCAGATTATCTTCCTTAATCATAGCACGAGGGAAATCATAAATATCCTGCCCTTTATGAGCCAGCTCATCAATCTCGCGACCTGCTGGATAGGTCAAGCCCATGACACGGCCAACCTTATCATAGGCCTCACCAACCGCATCATCCCGGGTTTCCCCAACAATCTTGTAATCCCCAGCCTCAGAAACATAGACCAACTCTGTGTGTCCACCACTGATCAAGAGAGCTAGCAAGGGAAACTCCAAAGGCTCTACGCTCTGAGCTGCCATGAGGTGGCCCGCCATGTGATTCACAGGGATAAGCGGAAGGCCATGAGCCCAAGCAAAGGCCTTGGCAGCTGACAAACCAACTAGTAAGGCTCCGACCAAGCCCGGTCCATAGGTAACCGCAACAGCTGTCACGTCCTCTTCTGTAATTCCTGCTTCTGCTAGAGCCTCCTCGATACAGGCTGTAATGACCTCGACATGGTGACGACTGGCTACTTCTGGCACTACGCCCCCGAAACGCTTGTGACTCTCAATTTGACTAGCAATGACATTGGACAAGAGTTCATCGTCGTTTTTCAAGACAGCGACACTGGTCTCATCACAGGATGTTTCAAATGCTAAAATATATCTATCCTTCATCTATTTCTCTCTTCATGATGATGGCGTCCTCGACTGGGTCATGGTAGTAAGCCTTTCGCTCAGCGATGATCGCCATCTTTTCTTTCTTGTAAAATGCCTGCGCTCGTTGGTTTGACTTTCTGACTTCAAGGAAAATTTCCTTATCTGTCGGCAATGTTGCAAACAAGGCTGACGCAATTTCCTGACCCTGATAGGCTTTCTTGACAGCGATTTGCAGGACTTCTGCTTCAAAGAGATTCTCCTGCACAGCTAAAATACCTATCATTTCTGCTCCATCATAAGCCAGAGCATACCAAGTCTGGTCTTGGGACAGGCCTGCTTGGATTTGTTCCAGCGTCCAAGGACCGACTGGGTAAACATCTGCCATGACAGCGTAGATGGCTTGAGCCAGGTCAGGTTGCTGTTGAATTCGTTTGATTTCAATCATAGGCGTTTAATGTAAGATTCGCCAGACTCGGTGTGATTCTTAAGCCAATTTTCCTCAGCCTCAACTCGTTTGAGGTAATTTGGCACAAAGTCGTGCAAGGAGGCTGCTTCCCTATCCCAAGCCAAAAGAGCTAGATTAGCTGCATTTGGCAAGGTTTCTTGATAGCTAGCTTGTGGTAGCTGTTCTTGGATCTGCTCCACAAAGAGACCGACTTCTCCGACAAAGGTCACCTGCTCAGCATCCTTGACCTGCTCTAGCACTTCCGCAAAGGACAGGTGTGCTTCTGGCAAGACAGGCTGAGCATTTTCATAAAATCCTGCATAAACATTGTTGCGACGCGCATCCATCAAAGGAACCACCAAGCCTTCTTGTTGGCGTGGCACCAGAGTCAATAGGCTAGACATACCAACTAACTCAATGTTCAGGGTATGAGCCAAGGTCTTAGCAGTTGCTACCGCAATTCGCAAGCCTGTGTAGCTACCTGGCCCTTCAGCTACCACGATTCGGTCCAAGTCCTTGGGTGTCCAATCTAGACTGGCCATCAAAAAATCGATGGCAGGCACGAGGGTAATACTGTGATTTTTCTTAATATTAATAGTCGTCTCGGCAAGGACCTGCTTATCCTCCAAAATGGCTAGAGAAAGAGCCTTGCTAGACGTATCAAAAGCTAATACTTTCATAACACATTCCTATCTTTTTGTCTGTTTACTATTATACTACAAAAGCCAGCTCATGGGAATTTTCTTTCTTCCCAAACAAAAGGGCCTGACACTTAGGCAAAGAGTATGGTACAAAAATTCAAAAAAATTTTACATTTTTCCTATCTTTTCCGAATATATAAGTGAACAAGAAAAAAGGAGGAAAGTTCAATGACAAATTTTGACGTTCTTGACAATCAATTTTTATCGTTATCTGAAAACGAATTATCAGATATTGATGGTGGTCTCGCTCCCTTAGTTATCTTTGGAGTAGCAGTATCTTGGAAAGCTATTGCAGGTGGAACAGCACTTGTAGGTTCTGGTTTGGCAGCTGGTTATTTTTTAGGAGGTTAGTATGATTAAAGGTTTAGATAAGTATTGTGCAATTTCTAATAAAGAATTGCAAGAAATTAAGGGTGGTTTTGGCGTAGGTGTTGGTATAGCTTTATTTATGGCTGCTTACACTATCGGGAAAGATCTTCGTAAGAAATTTGGATAAGTCATGCTAGATAAAAGGCTCATTTTTAGAAGGGTAAATTTTATTCTCTTCATCTCTTACAGTTTGCTCATCATTTTCAATGATTTAAACATAATCGTTACACCCTTACCAGTTGATTCATCTGTTTACATTGTTTTCTTTTTATGCTTCAACTCGATTTTCGATACGAGAAATCATCATCGTAACAATAAAGAGCTCATCTAAAAATAGAAAAATCCGCTCCATCTATCAAGACGAGGTGGATTTTCTGTATATTTAGATGAATAATTAAGTTTAAGCATTTAAACCGAAGTGAAAAACGAGCCAGACAACATAGGTGACAAGAAGCAGAAATATAGAGTAGAGTGTTACAAAAGTCAGCTTCCAAAGGAATTTTGTTTTTCGGTGCTCTAGATATGTAAAAATAAGATTTCCACCGTATACACAGGCTACAAAAACTATAAACATCAAGAGGCGAACCCCGATCGCAAATTCAAACAAACTAAACATTCTTAATCCTCCTTGTTTTAAAAGCTATAGGGAACGTTCCCATCTATAAATTTCCCCTTCTCCTTCCATTATAACACCTTATAGCTATCCGACCAAGCCCTACTAATCTCTTTTTGCCCCTCTTTCCCTCACGACTTTCTCCATTTTCCCTCTTTTACTAATTTTTCATTTTGTGGTATAATTGAAATAATTGTAACGAATCAAGGTCAATCTAGACACAAAATGGAATGAAATCAAGCAAATCTCTGCTAAAAGTTTGGAATAAGTTGACCTATAAATAGAAAGGAACTATATGATTTACAAAGTTTTTTATCAAGAAACAAAAGAACGTAGCCCACGTCGTGAAACAACACGCTCACTTTACCTAGACATCGATGCCAGCTCAGAACTTGAGGGTCGTATCGCTGCTCGCCAACTTGTCGAAGAAAACCGCCCAGAGTACAACATCGAGTATATCGAACTCTTGTCTGACAAATTGCTAGATTACGAAAAAGAAACTGGCGCTTTCGAGATTACGGAGTTCTAATATGGCCTACACTCTTAAACCTGAAGAAGTTGGCGTTTTTGCCATCGGTGGTCTGGGAGAAATCGGGAAAAACACATACGGAATTGAATACCAAGACGAGATTATCATCGTCGATGCTGGGATTAAATTCCCAGAAGATGACTTGCTGGGTATCGACTACGTTATCCCTGACTACTCATACATCGTGGACAATATCGACCGCGTCAAGGCTGTTTTGATTACACACGGACACGAGGACCACATCGGTGGGATTCCTTTTCTGCTCAAACAAGCAAATGTCCCTATCTACGCTGGACCGCTTGCCCTGGCTTTGATCCGTGGAAAACTCGAAGAACACGGCCTCTTGCGCAACGCCAAACTTTATGAAATCAACCACAACACTGAGTTGACCTTTAAAAATCTCAAGGCAACTTTCTTTAGAACGACTCACTCTATTCCAGAGCCTTTGGGGATTGTTATTCATACTCCTCAAGGGAAAATCGTCTGTACGGGTGACTTTAAGTTCGACTTCACTCCAGTTGGAGAACCTGCAGACTTGCACCGGATGGCTGCCCTTGGTGAAGAGGGTGTGCTCTGCCTCCTCTCTGACTCAACTAATGCAGAAGTGCCAACCTTTACCAACTCTGAAAAAGTCGTTGGTCAGTCCATCATGAAGATCATTCAAGGTATTGAAGGACGCATCATCTTTGCATCCTTTGCCTCAAATATCTTCCGTCTCCAACAAGCAACAGATGCCGCTGTTAAGACTGGACGTAAGATTGCGGTCTTTGGACGTTCTATGGAAAAGGCCATTGTCAACGGAATCGAGCTTGGCTACATCAAAGCTCCTAAGGGAACCTTTATCGAGCCAAATGAAATCAAAGACTATCCTGCAGGTGAGGTTCTGATCCTCTGTACAGGTAGTCAGGGTGAGCCGATGGCAGCCCTTTCTCGTATCGCTAACGGAACCCACCGTCAGGTGCAACTCCAACCCGGCGATACCGTTATCTTCTCTTCTAGTCCAATCCCTGGAAATACTACTAGCGTCAACAAACTGATTAATATTATCTCAGAAGCTGGCGTCGAAGTCATTCACGGTAAAATCAACAACATCCACACCTCTGGACACGGTGGTCAGCAAGAGCAAAAACTCATGCTCCGCTTGATTAAGCCCAAATATTTCATGCCTGTCCATGGTGAATACCGTATGCAGAAAATCCACGCTGGACTAGCAGTGGATACTGGTGTTGAGAAGGACAATATCTTTATCATGAGCAATGGTGATGTACTTGCCCTTACTGCTAACTCGGCTCGTATCGCAGGCCACTTCAATGCCCAAGACATCTATGTCGATGGCAATCGTATCGGTGAAATCGGTGCAGCTGTCCTCAAAGATCGTCGTGATCTATCTGAAGATGGTGTCGTTCTAGCAGTCGCAACTGTTGACTTCAAGTCTAAAATGATCTTGTCTGGGCCTGATATCCTCAGCCGAGGCTTTGTCTACATGAGAGAATCTGGTGACTTGATTCGTCAAAGCCAGCGCATTCTCTTCAATGCAATTCGTATCGCACTGAAAAACAAAGATGCTAGCGTGCAGTCTGTCAATGGTGCCATTGTCAACGCCATCCGCCCCTTCCTCTATGAAAATACAGAACGTGAACCGATCATCATCCCGATGATCCTCACACCAGACGAAGAAGAATAAATCAACAAAACAGCCCCGTCTTCGGAGCTGTTTTTCTCTATGCTTTCTTTTCTTGATTTTTAGAAATACTACGATTTTTACCTTCCAGATACACCATCAAAATAGAAATATCTGCTGGGTTTACTCCCGAAATACGGCTAGCTTGGCCGATGGTTTCTGGATTGATGAGTTTGAACTTCTGACGAGCTTCTGTCGCGATAGAATCAATATCATCCCAATCAATATTGGCTGGAATGCGTTTTTCTTCCATGCGTTTCATCTTGGCAACCTGATCCATGGCTTTGGAAATATAGCCTTCGTACTTGATTTCTGTTTCAATCAATTCGATAATCTTGTCATCCAAGTCCTCAGCGGCAGGACCGATAAAGTTTACGACATCTTGATAAGACACTTCTGGGCGACGAAGGAATTCCTTGGCTGTCACGGCGTCTGTCAGAGGTTTGAAGCCCATTTCAGCAACCTTGGCATTGGTTTCCTTGACTGGCTTGAGTTTGATGCTATCTAAGCGCTGCATCTCATTTTCAAATTGATGTTTCTTGATTTCAAAACGAGCCCAGCGTTCATCGTCAACAAGCCCAATCTCACGACCCATCTCGGTCAAACGCATGTCGGCATTGTCATGACGGAGGATGAGACGATATTCAGCTCGACTGGTCAAGAGACGGTAGGGTTCAATGGTTCCCTTGGTCACCAAGTCGTCAATCATTACCCCGATATAACCGTCACTGCGCTTCAAAATCAATTCAGGCTTGCCTTGGATTTTCAAAGCCGCATTGATACCAGCGATAATCCCTTGGCCAGCAGCTTCTTCGTAACCTGACGTTCCATTTGTCTGACCAGCTGTGAAGAGTCCTGAGATTTTCTTGGTTTCAAGTGTTGCACGCAACTGATGAGGTAAGACCATGTCATACTCGATGGCATAACCTGTTCGCATCATTTCAGCATTTTCCAACCCTTTGATGGAATGAACCAAGTCACGTTGGACATCCTCAGGTAGACTGGTTGAAAGACCTTGAACATAGACTTCTTCTGTATTGCGCCCTTCTGGCTCAAGGAAAAGTTGGTGGCGTTCCTTGTCCGCAAAGCGCACAATCTTGTCCTCAATCGACGGGCAGTAACGAGGTCCCACTCCCTTGACCACACCTGTAAACATAGGTGCACGGTGGAGGTTATTTTGGATAATCTCATGACTGGTACCATTGGTATAGGTCAACCAGCATGGCACCTGATCCTTGACATAATCCTCATCACGTGAAGTGTATGAGAAGTGATTAGGCGCTTCGTCTCCTGGCTGAATTTCTGTCACATCGTAATTGATAGAAGAAGCCTTGACACGTGGAGGGGTTCCTGTCTTGAAACGACCGATTTCGAGGCCCAATTCCTTGAGATTATCAGCTAGGTTAATCGAAGCTAGGCTGTGGTTAGGACCTGATGAGTACTTGAGATCTCCGATGATAATTTCCCCACGGAGGGCCGTCCCTGTCGTCACGATAACGGCCTTTGCAGCATACTCTTGATGGGTCGCTGTACGCACACCGACAACCTTGCCATCTTCCACCAAAATCTCATCAATCATGGTCTGACGAAGGGTCAGATTTTCTTGATTTTCAACCGTCTTGCGCATCTCCTTAGAGTAAAGTTCCTTGTCAGCCTGCGCACGGAGGGCACGAACGGCTGGCCCCTTCCCAGTGTTGAGCATCTTCATCTGGATGTAAGTCTTGTCAATGGTTTTAGCCATTTCACCACCAAGGGCATCGACTTCACGCACAACAATCCCCTTGGCAGAACCGCCGATAGAAGGGTTACAAGGCATGAAAGCCAGCATTTCAATGTTGATGGTCGCAAGCAAGACCTTACAGCCCATACGGCTAGCTGCTAGGGATGCTTCTACCCCCGCGTGCCCCGCACCGATTACAATAATATCGTATTCTTCCGTAAAATTATAAGTCATTTCTTAACCTTTCAAAAATTTCTCGTAAATAAGGAACTAACTTCTCCTCCTCTAGAGCTTGAGCCATAGTAACCCATTTAAAGTGCGTATGCTCTTCAGGATCTAATCTGATAATTGGCTTCTCCCCAACCCACTCTGCTTTATAAACTAAGCGAGTAAAGACAGTATCCTTAGAGGTATCCAGTTGACTATCTTCGTGAAGAAGTTTGAGCGAACTGCTATCTAGTCTAACTCCCGCTTCTTCAATACATTCTCTAAGAGCTCCATCTCGCGGAAGTTCACCCTTTTCAACCCCGCCACCAGGAATATCCCAGTAAGTTGGATAAACGTTGGGTTGTCCTCTTTTAATTTCCGAACGCTGAATGAGCAAATAATCACTACCACTATGAACAAGTACATGGGCAATAAGCTTAACCATCATTTTCTCTCCTATTCCTCAAGATGAATGTGTCTTAGTTGGCCTTCCCAATCTGGTAAGGCTGTTTTTAAAAAGGCTGGGACTAGTTGGAAATCCTGGAGCTGGTCCAAGTCAATCCACTCACAGGGCTGCGATTTCTCATCTTCCTGCATGGTCAATGGGGCATCTTCGAGCAAGTCTACCAAATAATGAAACTCGATGTTGTGATAGGAAACACCGTCCTGTTCAAAACGATTTTCAACCACGAAAGCTAGCTGCCCAGCTTGAGCTTTGACACCCAGTTCTTCCCTCACTTCGCGGACTACTGCGTCTTCCGTTCTTTCATTGACTTGAATCGCACCGCCAATAGTGTAATACTTGCCCTTATCTTTGGTAACTAGGAGCTTGCCATTTTGGAGAATCAAGGCTGTCGCCCGAACGCCAAAAACCGTATTTCCTACTTTTGTCCGAAAGTCTTGTTGAGTCATTCTTGTCCTTTCCCTTAAACGACACAAAAACAGTCAAAACTCTGAGAAGTCCAGAACAAAAAGCCTGCAACATCCATGAGCTTTGACCATCATGACTATTGTTAAAGTTATTTTATCAAATCAAATCGTTTTGTCAATGCAAATCACTGTTTGAGCAAGGTCTGCACACTGACGATAATCATCTGTATTCCTATCGAGAATAGTAAAAGTCCCATCATTTTCGTTATAATTTTCATCAAATTTTCTCCCAAGAAGCCTGCAATTTGTTTTGCACTTCTTAACAGGAGATAAGTGATGACACATAGTAGAGCAAAAGCAACTACGGTTATCAGTTGATTCTGCAAACCTCCATTAGCCAGACTTAAAGCAGTTGTAATTGTACCTGGTCCCGCAAAAAGTGGCATTGCAAGAGGAGAAATAGCAATAGACATTGGATCTGAATTTACTGCTTGCTGCTCCATTCCTTTATAGCTGGGTGAATGATTACCATTAATCATATGATAACCGATAACGGCCACTAATATTCCACCAGCAATTCTGAAAGAAACAATTGTAATTCCAAATACTTTAAAAATGAAATCTCCTGAAAAGATAAAAACAGTTACAATAACAAAGGCAATCAAAAGACTCCTAAAAGCAATTTTTCGTGAAATTTTTTGACTATCATCTGCTACTAAAGCCATGTAAGCAGGAAGATTTGAAATTGGGTTCATTATAGCGAAAAATGCCATAAATGCATAAAAAAATTGAGAACTCATCATTTTTACTTAACTCCAGTTAGACATACTGACAAACTTTTCCGTCTTTATACGCTTGGTCAATCAAACCGCCACCTAGACACTCTTCGCCATCGTAAAAAACAACCGCCTGTCCTGGTGTGATCGCGCGCTGCGGTTCCGCAAAGATGACTTCTGCCTTGTCTCCTTTGACATGTACTGTCACCTTAGAATCAGGCTGACGGTAGCGGAATTTAGCCGTACATTCTATCGTAAATTCCTCTGGCATGTCACGAGTAAAGTGAACTTGACTGGCTTCTAGGCTTGTTGACATGAGCGAGTCATGATAGAAACCTTGGCCGACATAGAGGATATTCTTGCTGAGATCTTTTCCGACAACGAACCAAGGAGCATTGTCACCGCCATGTTGGCCACCGATACCAAGTCCGCCACGCTGACCGATTGTATAATACATCAGACCTGCATGCTCGCCCATATCGCGACCATCCACAGTCATCATGCGACCAGGCTGGGCTGGCAGGTAGTTACTGAGGAAGTTTTTAAAGTTCTTTTCTCCGATAAAGCAAATCCCTGTCGAGTCTTTCTTCTTGGCAGTCGCAAGGCCTGCTTCTTCTGCTAGTCTGCGAACTTCAGGCTTTTCCAAATGTCCCAAGGGGAACATGGTTTTTTGGAGTTGTTCTTGCGAAAGTTGGCTGAGGAAATAGGTCTGATCCTTGCCATTGTCCACGCCACGAAGCATGTGAACGATGCCATCCTCATCACGCGCCACTCGGGCATAATGCCCCGTCGCTACATAGTCTGCACCCAAGGTCATAGCATAGTCCAGAAAGGCCTTGAACTTGATTTCCTTGTTGCACATAACATCTGGATTTGGCGTGCGCCCTGCACGGTATTCCGCTAGGAAATACTCAAAAACGCGATCCCAGTACTCTTTTTCAAAATTGACAGAGTAGTAAGGAATGCCGATCTGGTCTGCCACCGCAGCCACATCTTTGTAATCTTCGGTCGCTGTACAAACGCCGTTTTCATCTGTGTCATCCCAGTTCTTCATGAAGATACCGATCACATCGTAGCCCTGCTCCTTGAGCAAGAGAGCCGTCACCGACGAATCAACACCACCACTCATCCCCACAACAACACGTGTTTTAGAGTTATCACTCATGGTAAGTCTCCCATCTATTCGTTTATTCACGATTGAAGGTCGTGTGTGCTTCACGATTGAAGGTCGCTTGAGCAGTATTCATTATAACACGCTTGGTTGGAGAAGACAAGAAAGAGGCTGATAAATCATCTCAACCTCTCTTTCTTCTTTGTAAACGAATCAATTCTCCCCTTTAAGTTCTTTCTTCGCTTGTTCTATCTGGTATTTCACTTGCTCAAAGCCAGTTCCTCCTAAGGAATTCCGTCTCTGAACAGCAGTCTCCGGACGCAAGTAGATATAAATATCCTCTTCAATCAAGGGATGGTAGACTTGCAACTCCTTCAAATCCCAATCTTGGATATTTTTACCATGCTTGATAGAGTCTAGAACCAATTTCCCTACTATTTCATGCGCTTCTCTAAAGGGGAGGCCTTTTTCTGCCAAATAATCTGCCAGTTCGGTCGCATTCGAAAAGTCATTCTCTGTAGATTGTTGCATTTTGGCCTTATTAACCTGCATGCTTGATAGCATACCTGCCAACACATCCAGAGAATTTAAAATCGTTTCTACTGTATCAAACATGCCTTCCTTGTCCTCTTGCAAATCCTTATTGTAAGCCAGAGGCAAAGATTTCATGACGGTCAATAGTCCAAGTAAGTGCCCGTAAACCCGTCCTGTCTTCCCGCGAATCAATTCGGCCATATCAGGATTTTTCTTCTGGGGCATGATAGATGAACCCGTTGAAAAGCTATCAGACAAGCTAATGTACTGATACTCAAAACTACACCAATTGATGATTTCCTCACAAAAACGACTCATATGCATCATCAAAATGCTGGCATTTGACAGGAATTCCAAGATAAAATCACGGTCACTCACTGCATCCAAGGAATTGGTATAGGGTTGTTGGAAGCCCAATAAATCACTCGATAATTGACGATCGATTGGAAAAGTTGTCCCCGCTAAGGCAGCCGCACCCAGGGGAGATAGGTCCGTATGTTTCAGGTTAAATGCGAATCGCTCGCTGTCCCTTTGAAACATATTGTAATAAGCCATGAGATGGTGGGCAAAACTAATCGGTTGGGCGTGTTGCAAATGAGTATAGCCTGGCATGATAGTTTCCACATGTTTTTCAGCCAAATCCAGCAAAACACTGTTCAGATTCGCCAACTTATTCAAGACATGCTCAAGCTGCTCCTTTAGATATAAGTGCATATCCGTTGCGACTTGGTCATTCCGAGAACGAGCCGTATGTAGTTTTCCAGCCAGAGGACCGATTTTCTCTGTCAGCAACACTTCCATATTCATATGAATATCTTCATTTGCAATATCAAAATGAAGCTCTCCTGCCTCTAAATCTCGCAACAAAGCTTTCAGACCATCTTGGATCTGCTCTGCCTCTTCCAAGCTTAAAATGCCGGTCTGTCCTAGCATTTGAACATGAGCTAGGGAACCCATCAAATCAAATTTTGCCAGCTGGTGGTCAAAGGAAATACTCGCACCGAACTGTTCTACCCAATCTTCCACAGTGCCTTCAAATCGACCACCCCATAATTTTGTATTTTTCGACATATCCTGTCGTCCCTTTCTATCGCGTCACTACTCTACATTTTTCTGAACTTCTGAATAAACCTTAGTCGGAAGCCCCCAAAGCTTGATAAATCCAACAGCCGCATCTTGGTCAAAGGTATCCGCACTAGTATAAGTCGCCAAATTTTCATCGTAAAGAGAATTTGGAGATTTCCGAGCCACTACCTGAGCATTCCCCTTATAGAGTTTAACTTTTGCAGTTCCATTGACAACTTTCTGTGTCTCCTTGATATAGGCAATCAAAGCCTGAGTTGCTGGGCTAAACCACAAAGCATTATAGATGAGATTGGACAACTCATTTTCGATAATAGGTTTGAAATGAGCCACTTCTCTCACGAGAGTCAAGTCTTCAATCTCCTTATGAGCTGCCAATAAAGTCACAGCACCTGGGCACTCATAAATCTCTCTTGACTTAATACCGACTAGGCGATTTTCCACATGGTCAATACGACCAACACCGTGTTTGCCTGCAATTTCATTGAGCTTTTGAATCAAATCCGCCACTTTCATCTTCTCTCCATTGAGGGAGATGGGCACCCCGCAGCTAAACTCAATATCAATAAATTCTGGACTGTCTGGTGCCTCTTCTGGAGAAGATGTGATCCCAAATGCTTCTTCTGGTGCTTGGTTCCAAGGGTTTTCCAAAACACCACATTCATTTGCACGTCCCCAAAGATTTTGGTCGACAGAGTAAGGATTGTCAAGGTCAGCTGGAACTGGAACGCCGTTTTCTTTTGCATATTGGATTTCTTCTTCACGAGACCATTTCCACTCACGAACAGGCGCAACTACCTTTAAATTGGGATCCAAAGCTGCAATCGATACTTCAAACCGAACTTGGTCGTTTCCCTTGCCTGTACAACCATGGGCAATTGTGGTTGCCCCCGTCTGATGAGCTATTTCAACGAGTTTTTTTGAAATAAGAGGGCGACTCAGAGCGGATACCAAGGGATACTTTTGTTCGTAGTAGGCATGAGCCTGAAGGGCCACTAAAACATAGCCATTAGCAAATTCTTCCTTAACATCAATGACATAAGACTCTACAGCCCCAACCTTGAGAGCTTTATCATGGATGAACTCCAAATCTTTTCCTTCACCCACATCCATACAAACAGCGATCACATCATAGTCTTTTTTTAACCATGTAATAGCAACTGATGTATCCAATCCACCTGAATAGGCTAAAATGACTTTTTCCTTACTCATTTCTCTTCCTTCTTTCTTTCTATTTTTCGATAGAGGCTTTAAAAGCATCATCAATCAATTTGTCCAACTCCCCAGAATCCTTCAACTTCTGGATGGTTTTATCAACCGCCTCTTTTAATTCTTTGCTGTCTTTTTTCATTGCAACAGCGTAGGAATCTTCTTTATCATTGTCAACATCAAACTCAGCGATGGCTAGGTCTGGATTATTCTCTACATATCCTTTCGCCACTGGCTCCTCAAAGATAACCGCATCCAGTTGCCCTGATTTCAAATCTGTTATCAAATTTCCATTTTTAGGAAGTGAAACGAGAGAAGAATTCTGCAAGCTTTCTTTGACCAAAGTCTCCTGTATCGAACCTTTCTGCGCTCCAACCTTTTTCTGAGCCAAATCCTTCACTGATTGGTAATTCGTTAATTCAGATTTTCTTACGATCACCTTATTTTTCGAAGTGTAGTAGGGAATTGAAAAATCGTAAACTTGACTTCTCTCCTCCGTTTTAGAAACGCCTGATATGGCAAGATCGGCCTTTCCTGAATCAAGACTAGCCAGTACATTGTCAAAACTCATTGGAGAGAATTCCACTTCCACACCTAGCTCCTTTGCGATGGCTTTGGCTAGCTCAACATCTGAACCTACAATCTGATTTTTTCCATCGACCAATTTCTGGTATTCAAATGGAGCAAACTCTGGATTTAGGGCCACCACTAATTTTCCTTTAGTTTTAATGGCTTCAACACCTTGGGATTGAGTGTTACTACAAGCAAATAATAAGGGAAACATAAGCAAACCAAACATCGTCATCAACAACTTCTTCACTTTATTCATAGAAAACCTCCTCTTATTTTTATACTTTTAAATTGTATAAATAATACACTTCTCGACAACATTTGTCAAGAAAAAACTGTATTTTATTCCATTTCAGTCAGGAAAATTCTTATTATATGATATATTTTTACATATAATAAGCTTATTTATACCATTTGAGTTTTAAAACAATTTGAAGGATTTTATTTGAATTATACAAATAGAGCATTACTGAGAATATCGTTACACCTTTTGTTATAGAGAAACAAAAAAAGAGCCCTAAAGGACTCTTGTATTCTTAATACCAACCGTTGTTAAGCCAGAAGTTCTTGGCAGCTGCCCATGAACCGTAACGTCCTGCAACGTAGGCATCTGCTACACGTTCTTGGTTTTCAGCTGAGTAGTCACCGTTCAAGTATGAATCTGTCAATTGGTAACGTCCGATGTAACGTCCGTTTGTCGCTGTGTAGCTACCACCTGATTCTTTTTGAGCGATCCACTCTTTGGCTTCTGCTTCAGAACCACTTACAGTTGAAGCTGTGTAGCTTTCTGCTTCATAAGAAGTGCTGTTCGTAGCAGCTGGTGCTTCGTAAGTTGTTGTTTCAGTTATTTCTTCGTAAGTCGTAGTCTCTTCGATTGTTTCTCCTGTTGCAGCTGGTGCTTCATAAGTTGTCGCAGCTGGTGCTGTCCCTTCGATGACCAAAACTTGGTCCACAAAGATCAGATGAATATCCTCTATCTTGTTTTTTTCTGCCAATTTTTCAACAGTAGTATTGTACTTCTCAGCGATTTCTGAAAGAGTGTCACCTGGTTTCACTGTATAAGTAACTGTTTCATCCGCAAAAGCAAGTGATGGTGCAAGGAAAGCAAGGAAAGTTGCTGCTCCTGCAAGAGTTAATTTAATTTGTTTAGTTGTTAATGTCATTTCTAAAAATTCTCCTTTTTACTATGCTTCTATCATACCGTTTGAATATTACCGTTTCTTGACGGTTTCGTGTAGAAATATTACAAAAATATTTTATATTTACTGAAACATTGATATTTTTGTCATAAAAGACAAGATTTTATACTATTTTTATCCATTTTTTCAGTTTTATAAGGGAAATAAGCGCAGAGGTCCATTCTTTGATATAATAGATATAAGAATCTTTGTAAGGGGAAACAGATGCACTCACTTCGTTTTCAATCTGTCTTTGACATTATCGGACCAGTTATGATTGGCCCATCAAGTAGCCATACTGCTGGAGCTGTTCGCATCGGGAAAATCGTCTCTTCCATCTTTGATGATACGCCGACAGAAGTCGAATTCCAATTATTTAACTCATTTGCCAAAACCTACCGTGGTCATGGAACGGATCTTGCTCTCGTCGCTGGTATATTAGGTATGGATACGGACGATCCCGACATTCCAAATAGCCTAGAGATTGCCCATAAACGCGGTATCAAGATTGTCTGGACCATTCAGAAAGACAGCAACGCTCCTCACCCTAACACCACTAAAATTACTGTGAAGAATGAACACAAGTCCATCAGTGTGACAGGTATTTCTATCGGTGGGGGAAATATCCAGGTCACGGAACTCAATGGTTTTGCCGTTTCTCTCAACATGAATACACCGACCATCATCATTGTGCATCAAGATATTCCGGGGATGATTGCCCATGTTACAGAAGCCCTCTCTCGTTTTGATATCAATATCGCTCAGATGAATGTGACTCGAGAAAAAGCTGGAGAAAAAGCCATCATGATTATCGAAGTCGATAGTCGAAGTTGCGAAGAGGCGATTGAAGAAATCCGAAAAATCCCTCATCTCCATAATGTCAATTTCTTTAAGTAGGAGGAAACATGTTTTATTCTATCAAAGAATTGGTCGAGCAGGCGGATCTAGATTTCCAAGGAAATGTCGCAGAGCTCATGATTGCGACAGAATATGAACTGACCGGCCGATGCCGAGACGAAGTTCTCCTCCTCATGGAGCGCAATCTAGAAGTTATGAAAGCCTCTGTCGAGCTTGGCCTTAGTGAAAACAAATCCCGCAGTGGCCTAACGGGTGGAGATGCGGCCAAGCTAGATCGCCATCTCAAAAGTGGCAAGGCCTTGTCAGACTTTACCATCCTATCAGCAGCCCGTAATGCCATCGCGGTTAATGAACACAACGCTAAAATGGGCTTGGTCTGTGCCACTCCAACCGCAGGAAGTGCTGGTTGTTTGCCAGCCGTTCTCACTGCAGCTATTCAAAAACTTGACCTCAGCCATGAAGATCAGCTCGATTTCCTCTTTGCTGCGGGTGCCTTTGGATTGGTTATCGCAAACAACGCTTCTATCTCAGGTGCTGAGGGTGGCTGCCAGGCCGAAGTTGGCTCTGCCTCTGCCATGAGTGCCGCAGCCTTGACCTTGGCTGCAGGTGGAACCCCCTATCAGGCTAGCCAAGCCATCGCCTTTGTCATTAAAAATATGCTGGGCCTCATCTGTGACCCTGTTGCTGGTTTAGTTGAAGTTCCTTGTGTCAAACGAAATGCCATGGGAGCCAGCTTTGCCTTTATCGCGGCTGATATGGCCTTGGCAGGTATCGAATCTAAGATCCCTGTCGATGAAGTTGTCGATGCCATGTATCAGGTCGGATCGAGCCTTCCAACTGCCTTTCGTGAAACAGCTGAGGGTGGACTCGCTGCCACCCCTACTGGCCGCCGCCTACAAAAAGAAATCTTCGGCGAATAAACTCATCTATATCTATTAGGAGAAACTATGCCCTCTATCTCAGCAATCTTTTTTGATCTAGACGGAACCCTGGTCGACAGTTCTATCGGGATCCACAATTCCTTTACCCATACCTTTAAACAACTGGGAGTTCCGACTCCTGATGCCAAAACCATTCGTGGTTTCATGGGTCCACCGCTTGAAACTAGTTTTGCAACATGTCTTCCCAAGGAACAAATCTCGGAAGCTGTTCAAACCTACCGTTCTTACTACAAGAAAAAAGGAATCCACGAAGCCCAACTCTTCCCCCGAATAACGGAATTGCTCCAAAAGCTTTCGCAAAACTATCCTCTCTATATCACCACTACAAAGAATACCCCTACTGCTCATGATATGACTAAAAATCTGGGAATCCATCATTTCTTTGATGGCATTTATGGTTCTAGTGCTGAAACACCTCATAAGGCGGATGTCATCCGTTATGCCTTGCAGACACATCTACTCCCTGCAGACCGAGTCCTCATCATCGGAGACACCAAGTTTGATATGATCGGAGCTCAAGAAACTGGCATTAAAAAGTTCGCTGTTACTTGGGGATTTGGAGAAGAGGCTGATTTGCTCAGCTATCAACCTGACTGGATTGCCCATACAATCGATGATATCATCAGTCAGCTATAACAAGCTAATAGCTTCAAACTACAGAGTAAAAAGACCAAGGTTCTGTCTATACAAAACCTTGGTCTTTGATTTATGATTAATTGCATGAGTAACTCTTACTCAATATGAGTTGTTTCATTTGCAAAGGAAATGATCGCTTCTTTAAGCTCATCTCCACTGAGTGAACGGAACTCCTCAATTTTCTGGTTGATGGCTTCTAGTGGCATGACATTTACCTTACCAACGAAAATCTTGTCCATGACTTGGTTATCAACCAATTCGGTCGAGACCAAGAGTTCCTCATAGAGTTTTTCACCCGGACGAATACCGACTTCAACGATTGGAATTTCACTTTCCGTGTGCCCGCTTAGAAGCACCATTTTCTTAGCCAAGTCATAGATCTTAACTGGTTTGCCCATATCGAGGATAAAGACTTCTCCGTCCTTGGCATAAGCGCCAGCATGGATTACCAGACGGCTAGCCTCTGGAATGGTCATAAAGTAACGTGTCATACGGAAGTCTGTCACTGTTACAGGACCGCCTTCAGCAATCTGACGTTCAAAGACAGGAATCACGCTACCACGACTCCCAAGAACATTCCCAAAACGAACTGCACAGTAGGTTGAGTTGCTACGTTGGTTAAAGCCAGTGACAATCAACTCAGCCACGCGCTTGGTTGCGCCCATAACATTCGGTGGATTGACTGCCTTGTCAGTCGAAATCATGACCATCTTAGGTACTTTGGCTGCATCAACAGCCTTGGCAACATTGTAGGTTCCGAGGATATTGTTCTTGAAGGCTTCTTTTGGATTGCGTTCCATCATCGGAACGTGTTTGTGAGCGGCAGCATGGTAGACAATGGCTGGTTTGTACTGTTCAAACACTTGTAGAAGACGGTCATAGTCCTGAATATCTGCAATAACAGGAACATAATCAATCCCTTGGAATGTACGGATCAACTCATGATAAACGAGGTAGATGGAATTTTCGCCATGCCCCAGCAAAATTACGCGTTCAGGATTGAAGCGGCTAACCTGACGACAAATCTCCGAACCAATCGAACCACCAGCTCCTGTCACCAAGATAGTCTTGCCTGTAAGCTCTGCACCCAGACGGGATTCGTCGAGACGAATTTCCTGACGACCCAAAAGGTCTGTGATGTCAATTTTCTGGAAGCCACTACCTGGTTGGTGAAGCCCCTGAACAACTGTCTCAACCTTGGGCATCTTGTAACATTTGATGCCGAGTTTATTACACATCTGCAAGATGCGTTCGTACTCTGATGGGTCAAGCGAAGGTATGGCTACGATGACACGCTCGATTTGGTGACGTTTAGCCAATTCAGGCAGATTATCATAGGAGCCCAAAACTGGGATTCCACCTAGTTTTTGCCCTTTTTTCTTTTCATCGTTGTCCAAAATTCCCACTAGCTCAAGATCGCTAGTCGGGTGTTGGTAGCTATTCATAAAGAGGGCACCACCATCACCCGCACCAATCAAGAAGGTACGGCGGTGTTCGCCCTCCCCACTTCCCTGCTTGCGCTTAGAATAAATCAACTGCCAAGTGATACGAGGGAGTAAGATGAGGAAGGTACTCAATAAGATAAAGAGTACGATGAACCGGATAGAAAATAGAGGAAGAAAGGCGTAGCAAAGTCCGTAAGAGACAATGCTACTGACGGTTACGCCAAAAAAGATTTTTAAGAAATCTGTGATTTTACTATAGCGACTAATACTCGCATTGAGCCCCCAAAATCCAATCATGATTTGATAGAAGAGGAAAGCCAAACCAGTATAGATAACATAGTCCACAGGCGCTGGATTTATAAGGCCATAAAAGAGAATGTAGGACACAATGATGGAAACCACCATACTAATAATATCAAATACACCCCAGAACACCTGCTTTTGCTGTTTATTTAAAATTTCAACCAGATCAATCACATAATCTGTTAGTTTTTTATTCATAGGAATTTACTCTTTCTTAAAAGAATGCAAATAAATATACTGTCATTATAACATCTTTTGGCTATTTTATCTTTCACAATACTATTTATTTTTTCTTAGTAATTTTACAAAAATAAACTGACGTACAAAACCTGGACAAAGTGCCACAACCGCCTGAATGGCAATGCTTTTCGCATATTCCATGTAGGAAATTTGGCCTCTTTCAAGCATGCGCTGACGAGCCTGGCGATAGAGTTTGAGATAGCGCAAACCACCACGACGTTCAAACATCCCTGCACCGACACGAACCTTACACAAGATCTCATCGAGGTTTCCAGTCTTGGCACCTGCGGCAATCATATTGAGCCAGAGGAGATCATCTTCCATATAAAGCCCGTCTTCGTAGTTGCCCGCCTTGAGGACCATGTCCTTTTTGAACATGACAGTCATGTGGTTGAAGGCGCTTCTCATTCTCTGATAAGCCACAATGTCTGCGTGCTGAGTAGGAACACGACGGTAAGAAACAATCTCGTCAGGATTGTCAATAAATTCTGCAATATGTCCACCTAAGAGGTCAAGATTTTTCTGCTCCATTAGTTGGATTTGCTTTTCAAAGCGGTCAGCTACCGCTATATCATCTGTATCCATGCGAGCGATGATATCGTACTGACACTGTAAAACACCGTATCGAAGAGCCAAACCTAAACCTTGATTTTCTTCTAAGGGGCAACGCTTAACTGGAATCTCTGACTGCGCTTCCACTTCATCTAGCACCTGATAGAGTTCGGGCGTGAGAGGCCCGTCCTCAACAAGAACAAGCTCACTTGGTTTCAAGGTCTGGTTTTGAATACTCTTGATAGCATCTCTCAAAAATGTCGGATTTTCCTTTACATAGACCGACATCAAGACGCTGATTTTTTGCTTTTCAGACACAGTTTTTCTCCAATTTATAGATTTCCTTCCACTATTTTATCACAAAATTTCCTAGTTTCCTATTTTTATCTCAAATCAAGAAAAATTCTGGTAAAGAAATCCGTCCCCTTTCACTCTATTTTCAGTTAAATCGTTCTAGCTTTCTTAGCAGTCCTCTTCTTGACATTGTAAGAAAAAAACCTTAAAATAAGCTGTTATTAAAATCAGCTTTTCGAGGTTTTCATGAAAAAACGATCACTCTTTTTTGTTCTAGGAATTGTCTTAATCGGGACCATTTTACGCTCTCCTTTTACTTCTCTTCCAACTATTTTAGGAGATATCGCTCAGGGACTAGGAGTTGAGGTTAGTTCTCTTGGGATTTTAACCAGTCTTCCTCTCTTGATGTTCGCTCTTTTCTCTGCTTTTGCAAGCCGCTTGGCACAAAAAATCGGATTGGAACATCTCTTCACTTACTGTCTCCTCCTCTTGACTATTGGCTCTGTCATTCGGATTTTCAATCTTCCCCTTCTCTATCTAGGAACCCTGATCATCGGAGCGAGCATCGCCATTTTCAATGTACTCCTCCCAAGTATGATCCAAGCAAATCAGCCTCAAAAAATCAGTCTCCTAACAACGCTCTATGTCACTGCCATGGGGATTTCAACGGCCATCGCTTCTTATCTATCCGTCCCTATCACCCAAGCTAGTTCTTGGAAGGGCCTCATCCTCGTGCTCAGCTTTCTCTGTCTAGTCACTCTGCTAGTCTGGTTGCCAAATCATCGCCACAACCACCACCTAGAAAGCCAAAAAGAAAAGCAAGTCAAAGAGAATATTCTAAAAAGTAAAGATGTCTGGGCTATCATTATCTTTGGCGGACTTCAGTCCTTGCTTTTTTATACAAGTATGACCTGGTTGCCAACTATGGCTGGTAGTGCTGGTATTTCTAATAGTGATGCGGCTCTCCTCGCTTCTATTTTCTCACTGATCAGCATTCCTTTTTCAATGACTGTTCCAAGTCTGACCACTCGTCTGTCAGATGGTCATCGTCGAATCATGCTGGCAATTATCTCTATCGCTGGTATGATGGGAATTGCCATGCTCTTGTATCCAGCCAATAATTTCCTCTACTGGTTAGTCGTCCATCTCTTGATTGGAACGGCCTGCAGTGCCCTCTTCCCCTACCTCATGGTTTGCTTTTCTCTTAAAACCAGTTCTCCTGAAAAGACAGCTCAGCTATCAGGACTAGCCCAAACAGGGGGCTACATCTTAGCCGCCTTTGGTCCTACCTTGTTTGGTTATAGTTTTGATCTTTTTCAATCTTGGATTCTAGCTGTCCTTGCCCTTCTAGCCATTGATATCATCATGACTATCTCACTCTTTATGGTGGATCGGGCGGATAAAATACTTTAGTTTTTCTAAAATACTTCTCAGATATAAACAATGCAAAGCCAGACAGAGTCTGGCTTTTTAGGCGTTTCTATCAAGAAAAAGTACCATCCATCTGTTAGCAGAAAGGTAGTATTTTTGATATAATAAGATGTATAAAAACTAATTGTCATACGAAAAATAAATTAGTTTATAAGATAGCTACTATTTCAAGCGAGGTGCACAGAATGGATGAACTGAAATACAATTTGGATCAAAGCTTAGCAGAGTTAGATAAACTCCTTGACTTATCAGCCGAGGAGACAGATAAGACTGCCTGTGAAGCTCTGGCAGAAAAAGCAAGAATAATTTATGAACAATATCCTAAATCAGAAAACATTGCTTTGTTCTATGCTAGGATTTTGGTCAATTTATCAGTTGAACAAGTAAATGTGGAAGAGAGAGGGAATACTGCTAATTCAGTCAAACAAATTTTTGAGCAGTTCAATCAATCTGGAGACATCGCTTTACAATATGCTATGGCCTTAGTGAATTTGTCAGCTAAACAAGAAATTGTTGAGGAACTACTAAACACCGCTAATTCAATCAAACAAATTTTTGAGCTCTTCCAACATTCTGAAAACATTGCTTTACTTTATGCTATGGCTTTAGTGAATTTGTCAGCTAAACAAGAAATTGTTGAGGAACTACTAAACACCGCTAATTCAGTCAAACAAATTTTTGAGCTCTTCCAGCATTCTGAAGCCATTACATTACAATATGCTATAACTCTGGTCAGTTTGTCAGCTAAACAAGTAAATGTTGAGGAACTACTAAACACTGCCAATTCAGTCAAACAAATTTTTGAACTCTTCCAGCATTCTGAAGACATTGCTTTACAATATACCATGGCTCTGGTCAATTTATCAACTAAACAAATAAATGTTGAGGAACTACTAAACACTGCTAATTCAGTCAAACAAATTTTTGAACTCTTCCAGCATTCTGAAGACATTGCTTTACAATATACCATGGCTCTGGTCAATTTATCAACTAAACAAGTAAATGTTGAGGAATTACTAAACACTGCTAATTCAGTCAAACAAATTTTTGAACTCTTCCAGCATTCTGAAGACATTGCTTTACAATATACTATGGCTCTGGTCAATTTATCAACTAAACAAGTAAATGTTGAGGAATTACTAAACACTGCTAATTCAGTCAAACAAATTTTTGAGCAGTTTAAACAGTCTGAAGACATTGCTTTACGATATGCTATGGTATTGGTCAATTTGTCAGCTGAACAAGTAAATATAAAAGAACTAGACGATACTACTAATTCAGTCAAACAAATTTTTGAGCAGTTTAAACAGTCTGAAGATATTGCTTTACAATATGCTAAGACTTTGGTAAATTTGTCGGCTGAACAGACTAAATCTAAAGAAATTGCTAAAACCACTCAGCAAATTCAAAATATATACAAAAGGTTCAATGAGTCTAAAGATATTGCTTTATATTATGGTATGGTTTTAGTCAATTTGTCAACTAAACAAATAAATGTAGAAGAGAGGGGAAATACTACTAATTCAATCAAACAAATTTTTGAGCAGTTTCAACATTCTGAAGACATTGCTTTACGATATGCTATGGTTTTATTTAATCTAGCAAAACTTCAAAATGAAAGAGATGAAGTAGGCAATACAGTTAAACAAATATTAGCTATCTTAACAAATCTCTCTAGTGTTAAAATATTTGAAATTGTAGTGAAAATATTTGAAAATAATCCTGATACCCCATTAGATACAAATGATATTCCATTCACTAGTCTCACAAAAATTTTAGATAAACTATGTTTTTATTCCAATGATGGTTTTGACAGAAAATTATTAATTCGGGCTTTAAATCTTGACCTTGTTATAAATACAAAATACGATATTTTAAAGGATTGGATAAAACACTATAAAGACGATGAAAATAAGCTCAATCAATTAATAGATATCTATAGAATTGTTCAAGAAATCAAGTATCAACTTGGCTTGAAAGCAAAAGATAAAAATTCGAATCTTAAATTTGGTCATTATACCAAAGGAAAAACTCTCCAAAATTTATTAGATCAAGATACAGGAAATACAGATGATACAAAGTTTTCCGTATCTGGAAAAACTCGTTTGTATAATGCCAATTATATGAACGACCCCGAGGAAGGGTTAGTTATCGAAGAAATATTGAAACTTAGTAAAGATAAGGAAATAACATCCTACTTCAAGAAGCGAAATATTTTAGATCCTAGTCCATGGTTTTTAATGAGTTTCACAAGTAAAACAGATGACTTGACTATGTGGTCCCAATACGGCGATGGTGCACAGGGTGTTTGTCTGGTACTTAAGGAAGATGATTTCTCAAGATTTACTTCTTTCAATGATGTTTCATGGCGTCGAGAAACTACATCCCTAGAATTCATTAATAAGATTGATTTGTCTATGTCGGAGTTAAGTGGTGATTTAAAAATCTCAGCAAACGAAGCCAAGAAAAAGGAGTCAACTTTTTCTGCCAATGTTGAAGAGGCACAGTCCCAACCTGAAAAAAAAGATAAGGTAGCTAAAGGGAATATTGATTATCTCTATAGAATAGCCTATGTTAAAAATACAGGTGAAAACTTTGAACTAGAAGAAACAGAACTCTTTGATGACAATGAAATCACAAAATTAAAAGAATCTGTGAATAATTTAAAACAAAAATTGTATGAGAGAGTGAATGATAATGATGACTTTTATAAAGAAGCTATCTCCAACTGTATCGAAGAAATTCGTTACTTGTTTAAATCTGTCGATTACAAATATGAAAACGAACTGCGTATCTTACGCTATGCTAATCTAGACCCAAGTAATGATAAAATCAAAATTGATAAAACCTCTGGGATAGGCAAGCTTTATGTAGAACGTGAACATCCAATTCAAATTGATGAAGTCATTTTCGGTCCTAAGTTTCCGAATCCTGAATACGTTACCCCTTTATTGAAACTTTTAGATAAGGAAATTAAGTATAAGAAATCTACGATAAAATTTAGATAAAGTCTGACAACATCCTCTAAACTTCTAGTTTTTACTAGGAGTTTTTTATATATAAAATTTTTATACATATTGCTTGACAGGGCTTTCATATTGAGATACAATATATTTGAAAAGAGTATATATAAAATTTTTATATAATATAAAGGAGGTTTCCCATGTACTTCCCAACATCCTCTGCCTTGATCGAGTTTCTCATCTTGGCTGTACTGGAGCAGGGGGATTCTTATGGTTATGAGATTAGCCAAACCATTAAACTCATCGCCAATATCAAAGAATCTACGCTCTATCCCATTCTCAAAAAATTGGAAGCCAGTGGCTTTCTGACCACCTACTCTAGAGAGTTTCAGGGGCGTATGCGCAAATACTACTCCTTGACTAATCGGGGCGTAGAGCAACTCGTTACTCTAAAGGAAGAGTGGACGCTCTATACCGACACCGTCAACGGCATCATAGAAGGGAGTATCCGCCATGACAAGAACTGACTATCTGACTCAGTTAGAAACCTATCTCCATAAACTGCCTGAAGCTGACCGCATCGAAGCCATGGACTACTTTAAGGAACTATTTGACGATGCAGGTTCAGAGGGCGAAGAGGAACTCATTGCCAGTCTGGGAACTCCAAAAGAAGCAGCTCATGATATTTTATCTAACCTCCTCGACAAAAAAGTCAATGAAGCCCCTGCTCAAAAGAATGACCGTCAACTGCTACACATTGCCCTACTTGCCTTACTAGCAGCTCCTATCGGAATTCCTGTGGGAATTGCAATTATCTTAACCATTATCGGGCTTTTTATCGCGGCTATCTCCGTTATTTTAGCCTTCTTTACCGTTTCCGTGACGGGTATCCTGCTGGGCGGACTCTTTATCGTAGAGAGCTTTAGCATCCTAGTAGAAGCTAAATCTGCCTTTATCTTAATTTTCGGAGCAGGTTTGCTCTCTATCGGTGCTTCTTCTCTTGTTCTACTGGGAATCTCCTATGTAGCTCGTTTCTTTGGCCTCCTGGTCGTCCGCTTGGTGCAATGGATTCTAAAAAAAGGAAAGAGAGGTGACAGACATGCGTAAATTGACGAAAGGATTTCTCATTTTTGGTGTGGTTTCTACAATCCTTGGTTTTATCATGATCATTGTAGGCGCCCAGTCCAATGGTATTCAAAGTTTGCTTGCCATGTCAAAAGACCCCGTCTATGACAATCGTATCGAAGAAGTAACCTTTGGAAATGAAGTGGAAAAACTTGATCTAGCCCTTGAAGAACATAGCCTGACCATCACAGAGTCTGTAGATGACAAGATACACATCAGCTATCATCCGTCGGTGTCTGGTCGTCACGATCTAACTACTGGCATGAGTGACAAAACACTGAGCGTCACTGACAAACAAGCCTCCCAACATCGTTTTCTCGGTTCAGGAATCGAAGGCCTACTTCGTATTGCCAGCAGTTATTCTCACCGTTTTGACGAAGTCATTCTCTCCCTCCCTAAAGGAAGAAAGCTGCAAGCTATCACCGTCTCAGCCAATCGTGGACAAACCAATATTCGTCAAGCCAACCTTGAAAATGCAACCATCAAAACAAAAGGCTATCTCTTAAGACTAACAGAAAGTTCTATCAAGAACAGCACACTAACGGCACCTCATATCATCAATATCTTTGATGCCGAATTGACAGATAGTCAGGTCAAGACGGAGGGAGCACACATCTATGCTGAAAATATCCAAGTTCACGGCAAGGTCGAGCTAGAGGCTTATTCAACTCTACAACTCATTCTCTCCCAGAAAGAGACCGACCGTATCAATCTAGAAATTTCTTCTCAGCATGGTGGTATCTATCGTCAACCCAAAGAAGAACATCGTGGACAAAAAGAGAATGTACTTGCCAACCCTTATAAAACCGAAAAAGCAGATATCAAGGATTTACTCATTGCAAAAGCCAACCAGGATATCTACCTACCTAAAGAGGAGCACTCTGCTCCATCTAGAAACCATTGACAAAAACGCTTTCATCTGCTAATCTAAAAATAGAAAACGACCATAAAAAAGGAGGTTCCACCATGACACAAGAATGGTTTGAAAGTGCCGATCTTGAGAAGAAATCACCTCAGACGAAATCGGAAAACCAGCCCGACCAACCAGAGACTTCGGAAACTGTGGAGACTGAACCACAAGCAAGCGAAGAAACTCCTATCTTATCTAAAGAGTCGGAAACGCATGAGGAGGAAGCTCCTCAAATAATGGAGGAGACCCAAACCGAGGAAGAGGGAGAAGGGAAAGCTGAAGAGGAACGCAGCCAAGAAAACTCTGTAAAAGAGAAAAGTATTCTCAGCAAGGCTTTAGAGAGTCCCTATATCCCAGACATTGACCCCCGCAAAACTGCTCGATTCAAAGAAGAGATCTCACTATTTTGGACTTGGCTGCTGGATGCTATCCAAGAACCAACTGCCAGCAAAACTAGGGACCAAAAGCATCGTTATAGTGTCTTTGCCCTACTCACCTTGCTGTCATCAATCAACCTTTTCTTTAGTATCTATCATATCAAGCGCTTCTACTATGGCTATATGGTCTCTATTGCTAATAGTTCTCCTAATCAGCTCCCACCTTTAGATCTCTTTGCTGGACTTTCGATTCTGGTCGCTAGCGCTCTATTTTACTTTTCCATCATTTTGGGAGGCTTTACTGTCCGACGTGTGCTGGACCAGGAGAGTGACTTCACATTCCAAGAAGCCTTTAATCGGTATAGCAGACTCTTTGCTATCCCACTTGTCCTAACAGCTCTAGCAAGTTTCTTTGCACTCTTTGGTGGCTTACGATTTGCTGGCATCCTTACTCTTCTAAGCATGGCCATCTTTGCCCTTGGCAATCTCTTTGTGATTAGCAAGCCAAGTAAGACTAGTAGCCTCGACCCATTTTATCGTTTCCTGCTAGCTGTCTTACTTGATGGTGCCATTCTCTTGCCCTTCTTCATTGCAGAGCTTGCGCTGACAGTTGACTACCTTCGCATCCTGACATTCTTTTAACCAAAATCCCTGCCATTTATTAATGACAGGGATTTTTATGCTTACTCTTTTTTGAACTGTGTCTACTTGATGGTTGCCAATCCTTCAAAGTCTTGTCCTAGGATGGGTTTTATTCCTAAAGTTCAGTAGTATGATAACATTGCTACGAAATGCTTTGTTTCAAATATTATACAAACTAGTTATAGGTAAAATTAAGATTAGAAACCACCAATCTCCATTTTTTAACTTTTAATGAAATTCATCCATATTAATAACTTTGCTTGCTCTAGCAATAACATCCTTATCATGAGTCACGACAATAACAATCTTTTTCTCGTTCACTAATTTCTCAACCTCATTTAGAAATAATTCAGTTGAGTTTCTGTCCAAATTTCCTGTAGGCTCATCGAATAGATATATGTCCTTTTCTTGTGATAAATTCCTCATGAGTAGAATTTTTTGTTTCTGACCTTGCGAAATATTGGTGGCTTTCCCATCAATCTGATGACTCAGAGATACATTGAGATTCAGACTATCAAGATTATTTAATTCATAGTTTTCCTTATTAAATAGGGTGAAATTAATATTTTTTGAAACACTTCCAGGGAATACATGAAATTCAGATGAATACACGCTTAAATAATCCAAAATATTAGTCTCCTCTAAAGTAGAAAAACTTTCCATTCCATTCAGTACAATATCACCCTCTGTTGGAGAAGATAATCCCTGAATAATATTCAAAAGAGATGATTTGCCTGTTCCATTACCACCTGTAACAACTGTTAGTTCACCGCTATTAAATTCCAAATTTAATTTATTAAATATCAATCTTTCATCCCATTTTTTAGATAAATCATGGCAGGACAACTGTTTAATTTTAGCTACTGAAATAGGAACAACATCCCTTTTCGCTTCTACCTCCTCTGTTCCGATAAACTCAAAGGAATATTGACTTTTTTTCAATGCTACCCAAGATGTAATTAAAGAACTTAAAATGCTGGATAAAAGTAATAAAATCAAAATACTATTTGCATACTCTGCTATATGTTCATAATCTCTCATAGAAATTATAGTAGCAATCAAAAATGAACNAGTTAAACCAATAAATATCTGAGTAGAAGCTAATAATCTATTGGTAATATGTGTACTATCTAGTTTCGTTCCCAACAGTTCATTGAGTCTTTCATTAAATTCTTTGATAAAGTCGCTAGATTTTTGGAAACTTATAATATCTTGCAAACCATAAATTGTATTTTCTACAAGAGAACTAAAGTTAGAACTCTTAGCAATAAATTCTCGCTGATTTTTTACAACTTTTCGTATCTCAAAATTTACATATAAACCAAGAATAACTATAGATAAGCTTGTAACTGCGAAAATAATGATATTCAATTTTAATAGCAATAATAGTAGCAAGCAAAACACTAAAAGTTGTACCTTTAAGTAAAATTTTTGCATAATACCTGTTGCTGATAACAACAAATTCCAAAAATAACTACTAACATACTCATAATTCTTAGTTAAAGAAAAATCNTTTAATTGGTTCTGATAAAAAGAGGACAGAATATCATTTAAAAAATCATTTTCAATCTTTCCTTTTAATCTTGTTTCCAATATAGAAAACTGCCAATACAAATATGAACCTAATATTATTGAAGCGAGACTAAATAGCTGAAAGCTAAACTGAATATTAAGCAGATTAGACATCGTTATTTGTAGAAAAAAAGCAATAGTAACTGGTAAGATAATTTTGGCTATTCCCAAGAAAAAGATTGCAAACTTTCTCTTCCAACCAAGTGAAGCTAGAAATCTATGATACAACTTATCTGCATAGCTTATCGTAACAATATCTTTTCTATCTTCTGAATTAACATTCTCATTCTTTTGAGGAATTAAAACAATTCCTACACTCTGACTAAAAAGTTCTAATCTTGAAATTTTCTCAATTTCTTCATTCGCAGGATCAGAAACAGTCAATGAATTACTGTCTCCATCTAATACAACAATATAATGAGGTAAACCAGCTCTTTCTACTACCATCAAATAAGGAAATGATACGTTATTTAACAAACTAGGAGTGTCAATTTGATAAGAATCCGCATCAATACCATAGCTTTTTAATACATCTTCTATTTCAAACAAAGACAGTCCTTGGTGATTATTATTATCAAATTGTAGACTATCTAAATGTTCTAACTTGGGGAAATAATAAGAAATGATTGTCTTTACACAAGCCATTCCAAAATCCAGCAAAGTTGCTTGTTTATAGTGACTAACCATTATTTTCTCCTTTTTCAACACTTATCTTACTATAGCCATCAACTTCAATGATGCTATTCGAAGTTTGATTTGTCGCAGGAACCTTTAAAACTTCTCCTGTATTATTTGTATGCAAAGTATAGATTCCATCAAAATCTTTAGGAACTGTAATAGATACATCACCAACAAGAGTATCTACAAAAATTTTTTCGAAAGTTGCATTTTTTCCTAAGGAAATGGTTACATATAACTTGTCTTTCCCTTCTGAACTCAGAGCTAAATTAAAGCCATGTTGCGAAAATGGAAGATACAGACTATCTGAACTTATCTTAACGTTTTTAGATATGTTATCCGCTGATTCTTCAGAAACTTTTCCTTCTATTTGAACACTTGTCTCATCTGATTCACTCTGTACAACTTTAACATCAATTGCTTGCTTTGAGCCATAAAACTCTAACGTTTTAATACTTTTAGAAGAGAGAGTCCATGATTGTTTTACACTGATTGTCGTCTCTCCTCTTCTTAAGGTTAATAAAATTCCAGCTACTACAAACAGTAACAACAGCCCAATTACAATTCCTATTTTTTTCATCATTAGTCCTCCTACTTAAATTCTTTTTTACTAAATACAGCTAACGCAAGCACAAGTACTGCTATATTCACCACTATAGGATAGCATACGTTTGTAAGGGTAAATTGACTAAAACTTGGTGATGCTTTCAAATTTAAAGTCATAAGCAAATAGTCTTTCACACTCTCACCAGAATTTGGAAGGACATAAGCCAATAGGTTATCAAATAGTAAAATGTAGAGTGTATAAATCATACATGATTCATAAACCTTATCAAATATTTGAAAAATCAATAACGAGATGCTGATAATAACCAAATAGTATGGTAGTTGGTGTAAAAATGTAGAAACAATCAACACCATGTCCCCTTCCAAATAAACAAGGGCTGTTAAACTATAAAAAATAGTTACATATAGAAAAGACAAACAAAAGGTTCCCAAAGTTTTATATAAAAATAACTTCCAACGTTGTTTTTCTTTTGTGAGCAAAATATTGATCGTACGGAAACTATAATCTTCCCCCCAGAAAAATAAATTGGCAGAGATGAAAAGCAAAGGAATAAAACCACTCACATTTGAAATCAACACTCGAAATGCCGGATCATTTTCATTTGATGACTTAAAAAACAGGGAGAATAACAAAACTAATAACCCTATCAACAAACTAGGAAGAACTCCTCTTTTTTCCCAGTAAAATTTATACATATCTGCTTTAAGAGAATTCATGACTCTCCTCCTTTCTTAAATCATCAGATAATATTACGCAAATAGTAGTCCTCAAAGCGTTCCTTCTTAATATAAATATCCTGTATCACTAGATTTGAACCAATACTATGTTCCAAGATAGCCATTAATCTCTCCTTTTCTGTCACAACCAGATAGTCACCCTGCTCAAAGTGATCAATGCCCTCTTCTTCTAAAAACATTTTTAGAATCTGATTATCACTTGTCTTTAGGAAAATTTTTTCAGATAAATCATTCGCTAGCTCTTTTGAACTCATCACATTTAGAATTTTTCCCTTTTTCATGATGATATACTTATCTGTTATAAATTCCAATTCTGACAGAATATGGCTCGAGATTAAAAAAGTAACTCCTAACTGATCCCTTAAATTCAAAATCATTTTTCTTAAATCTGAAATCCCTTGAGGATCTAACCCATTCACTGGTTCATCTAGGATAATAAGCTCTGGATTATCCAAAAGCGCAATCGCAATCGATAACCTCTGCTTCATTCCAAGGGAATAGTTTTTTACTTTTCGATCCCATGACGGTTCAGGCAAGTGAACCAATTCCAACATTTTTGTGATATCTGTCTTTAAACCAAATCTTGTTTTATAATATTGCAGGTGTTGACGTCCAGTCAAGTTTGGATAAAGGGCAGGTGATTCGATAATACTGCCGATCTTATGCTGCGAAACACTCTCGATTTCTCCCTTATCAGCTCGAATGAGTCCTAGAAGAATCCTCATTAATGTTGTCTTTCCAGCACCATTTTCACCGATAAGACCACATATTTCCCCTTGCTCAATATCAAAGGAAACATTATGGAGAACCTGTTCTTTTCCATATGTTTTATCGATATTTTTAAGACTTAAAATCACACGATTCATAGTTTCTCTCCGTTCATTATATCCTTTAGTTTCCTGAATTATCCTCCACCTCTGAAATCCCAAAATTCTTAACATCTGTAACTTCCTCAGGCAGAATTATAATTCGTTCTTCACCTGCATCTAAAATTGCTAGGCGAAAGACTTCGTTATTTAATGCTATCTCTACCAACTTTTGATCAGTCGTATTATTTCGAACTATCAGACTGTGGCGAGTTTGTGTAAAAGTCTCTAGTGAGATACTAAGATTGCCCATCTTATTCCTCCTAACTCAAATAACTCTCTTGACTTTTCATTACATCTCTAGTTTACCGCTTTTAAAAACAAAAAAACATGACAAAAATGTCATGTCAGCTCTTCATTTTCTCAAAAGTTTTTAAATCTCTTTCTTTTTCTCCCAATATACGCGCTTCTAATACTGGGTCCTCAAAAGCTTGAGCACAAATAATGGCTCTATCGTATAACTGGACAGCTTTTTCCTTATCCCGTTTATGAAATAAGGTACACATAGCTTCTAGCATATCTACGATTGGTTTCTTTTGAAAGTCCTGCGATAAAATCATCAATCTATTCATTGCCTTAACATAAGGCTCAAAAGTAGAGTAGGACTTTTCCATCCATTGAATGGTAAGTGACGAGATAATAACTTGTTTTAGCATATAGTTTGTATCCAAACTAGAAGTATTCGTTACCCTAAGAACTTTATGGGAAAGATTCCAAAACACCTCTCTATCATATACATTTGGCCTAGCTACACATGTTGTGAAGTACAATTTTATGAGAAGCAAATCATTCACCGAGTAGTTTTTCCTTATCTTTACTTGCTCAAAATACTCATCAAGTAAAGCATCGCCAAACCCTGCATCTTCACTTACAAAGACATCAAAACTAGCTTGTAAGGCACTAACTGCAATCTGATCATCCTCAGGTAGACTGTCATAATAGTGTTCGTAAACTCTTTCAAACAACTCTTCCTTAACCTGGATTCTATCATCATCTCCATAAGTTTGAAACTTAATAAGTTTATCCTTTGATATCAAATACTCTGAAGGTAAAATCATATGATCCATATCTACTATATGTGAAATTGGACAGCCTAGTTTGTAAGCTATATACTCTACCTTGGATAAACTTGGAGAAGATTGACCTGATTCAATTCGTGCTAATTGGCGCACCGTTATCTCAGTTTCATCGTCACAAAGAGTTTCACGAGTGACATGTTTCATCTCTCGTAACATTCGGATTTTTTTGCCCACTTCCTTTTTAATATCCATCTTAAGTTCTCCTAATAATTAGTTACCGAACAATATTGTATTTTTTTGTTATATTATACTACTTTTTATTGAGCCAAGCAATGCTTAAAATTTTATATTACAAAACTTAACTAGGCTAAACTATCTTTCGCACGATAAATAGAAATTGACCTGCTTTACTTTTCTTGTGCCAATCCTTCAAAATCTTGTCCTAGGATGGGTTGTACTTCTAATTGATTGGCATCTAATTGCTGGTAAAATGCTTTTGGTAGTGACTCTAGGAATTTTTCATAATCCAAGCGAGCGATGGCTTCATAGTCTTCTGCTTTTGAGCCATCACCAGAAATCTTCACTAGGTCAATCTCCCAAACAAGCTCCTTGCCTGCCAGCTGCTCGGTATAAGGCACTGGTACAAAGGGTTCCTTTGGCAAAATCGTCTTGACTCCCTGGGCTAGGTGATAGATACCGTGCACCCTGCCTTGAGCGTCTGGGTAAAATTTCACACTGGCAAGGTAGGCATCAGAGCCTTGAACCTTCTTGACCAGCTCTTCAAAACGTGCCAATCCATCCTCAGCCAAAAAGCTCTCGAGGTATTCCTTGTTGAGATAGATAGGGGACAAGAGCCCTTGGCAATATACTAGACGAGCTGCTTTGTCAGCTAGATAATTCTGAACTGTTTGTCGGAAATAGGTTTCAAAGTCAAATCCTTCTAACCCTTCTACCACTTGCCCCAACTTGCCAGATAGGTTCTACAATCTCCCAGTCTGCTCTGGTAAGAAAATCTGGAATCACCACTTGATAACCTTTTCGACTATCCGCATAGTTCACTTTGAAGAGAAATTGCGACTGACCTACAATCCCACACTCGATATATTCGAGACGATTGAGGGGCTGACGGAGATAGACCGCATCATAACTGTGTGACTCCAAGCCCTCCACCAAGGCCAAGATGGACTTGGCAGTCAAGACCTCCTGTTGCCCTAGAATGCTTTCTTTATTTGGGATAAAAAATGTTTTCGCCATAACTGGCCTCCTTTGAAATCGTTTACATACAGTATAACCTATTTTCCTGAAAGATACAGAAACAAACTTTAGATTTTTAGATAAAAAGCATAGAAAAACAGCCCCTGAGGAGCTGTTTGATGTTATACAGTAGCGACTTGATCCAAGCTTTCACCGATAGCTGCTAGGCGCTCGATTACTTCTGCTTGTGTCAATTCTTTTTCTGAAACATAGCGGTTGCGCGGGTGAACACGACACTCGTGTGAGCATCCACGAAGGTACTTGTCTTCATTTTCTTCTGATGTTAGGATACGACGGTTACAGAAGGGATTTCCACAGTTGACATAGCGTTCACATGGTGTTCCATCAAACCAGTCTTTCCCTACGATGGTTGGGTTAACATGGTTGACATCGACTGCGATACGCTCGTCAAAGACGTACATTTTCCCATCCCAAAGTTCACCTTGAACTTCTGGGTCTTTACCGTAAGTTGCGATTCCTCCGTGCAATTGGCCAACATCTTTGTAGCCTTCACGGACCATCCAGCCTGAGAATTTCTCACAGCGAACGCCACCTGTACAGTAAACCACGACACGTTTGTCCATGAATTTTTCCTTGTTGTCACGGACCCATTGTGGCAACTCACGGAAGTTGCGGATGTCTGGGCGAATAGCTCCACGGAAGTGTCCTAGATCGTACTCATAATCGTTACGCGTGTCAAGGACAACGGTATCTTCGTCAAGAAGGGCTTCTTTGAACTCTTTTGGAGACAAGTAAGCACCCGTCGTTTCAAGTGGGTTAATGTCGTTGTCAAAGTCGTTGTCTTCCAAACCAAGGTGAACAATTTCTTTCTTGTAGCGAACAAACATCTTCTTGAAGGCCTGTTCATTTTCTTCGTCAATCTTGAACCAGAGGTCTTTCATGCCTGGTAGGCTGTGAACGTAGTCCATGTATTTTTTAGTTGTTTCATAGTCACCTGAAACTGTTCCGTTGATTCCCTCGTCAGCGACTAGGATACGGCCTTTGAGGCCGATTGATTTACAGAAAGCCAAGTGGTCTGCAGCAAATTGCTCTGCATTTTCAATTGGGGTATAGAGGTAGTAAAGTAAGACACGAATATCTTTTGCCATAAGATTTGTTCTCTTTTCTATTATTAAATTTTCAGAATTTTTCATTCAACTATACTAGTATACCCACTTGGGAAAACGAATGCAATTTATTTGACCGGAAATTGTATAGAGAGACCTGCCATTGCACTTCATCAGTAACCATAGCGAATCGCAGATAATTCTCTCAATTTTTTGATCTGCTCGGCTTGACTTTCTGATAGAATCAGCTTATTGTCAATCAATACACGTGAGATGTCAACATTCATTTGGCTCAGAATAAATGGAGTAGAGGTTCCATCGTCCTTTAATCGTTTTTTATAACGAACTAACTGATTTTTCAAAGGAGCAAGTTGAGGCGTATCCTTTATATCTTCCAATAGATGGTTTATGATAGTCATGGCTTCACAACGTCTTTCGCTTCCTCCTGCAAACCATTTTAATGGTGTCATACTCATTTCCCTCCTGAAATTCGCTTATAAATTGAAACACTATAATTCCTAACTCGCGCCAGTATTTTACCCAAATACCCTATGTAAAAAAGTCAGCAAAAATGGTAATGTTGCGAAAATATTATTAACCACATGCACCGCATAGGATGGATAAATGCTCTTGGTATAGCGGGTCAAACCAGCAAAGATGATTCCAACTGTTGCAAAGACCAAAATATCTAACAGACTAGGCAGGCTTGAAAAATGAGGGAGAGCAAATAAAATAGAAGGAAGAAGCAAATCAAGGCCAAATCGCGAATGCTTAAAGAAGGCGTGTTGAAGTAATCCTCTATAAATCAATTCTTCCATCAATGGCACTAGAAAGAACAGAGTTATATAGATACCTAGCTCTGCAAAGTTAGTCCCACTATAACCAATCAATACAGCCCAACCTTCCGCAGTTGACTGAACATGTTTAGCTGTCTGAACGTTAAAAGAGATCTGGAACACTACCACTAATACTGTCAAAATCGAATACCAAAGCCATTTTTTTCTTGGAATGCGAAAGAGATAACCATGGCCTGTCTTAACCAGAATCCAAATCATGACTCCGCTAAATAGCAAACTCAAGATATTTTGAATCCAGAAGAAATTTCCTACCTGAGAAGAAAATTGCCAATAATTTTGAACAATAGACGCCAGCTGAGAAAGACCAAATACGAAAAATAGGTAAGAGAAGACAGCACTCATTTTGAAAAGAAGACGATATTTTTTCATAATAAATCCCCTATAGATGTATGTGTATCACATCGCCAAAACTCTTAGAACTACTCTTTTCATTTTTACATCCTAAAAATCACTACCTCCCCTAGAGAACTAAGGAAGGCAGTGATCACATTTTTAGGAATTAGGAATGAATACACGAAATCAGTTTGTCTTATGATTTTTTGCTTTTCAAGAATTCGTCGTATTGTTTTTGCATTTCATCCAATACTTTTTGGTATGCACCTTCAGATTTCAATTTTTCCATCAATTCTGGAATCGCTTTATCTGGGTCTACAGTACCAGTGTTGATAGCTGTATCGAATTGTTGCATTGTGTTAGTGATTGCAGAGATTTCAGATTTTACGCTATCAGTGTTAAAGATGAATCCAAGCGCTGGAGATTCTTTAGCTTCTGCCAATTGTTTCTTAGAATCTTCGATTTGTTGGTCTGTAACGTTTTCGTTGATGTAAAGGATCCAGTTGTTACCAGTGTTCCATCCACCCATGTGAGTGTTTCCTTTGTATCCTTCAAGGACACGAACACGGTTTTCTTTACCTTCAATTTTCTCCCAGTTCTTGCCTTCTGGACCGTAAACAAGTCCGTTCAAGAGTTCAGGGTTCGTGTTCAAGAGGTTCAACACTTCCATTGATTTTTCTTTGTTCTTAGAGTTGTTTGAGATAACAAAGTTAGCAACTTGAGTTGTTTGGTTTTTCTTGATGAAGTTAGTGAATGGTTTGATTTGGATGTCTTTGTTAGCAACACGTGAGAGCAAGCTGTTACCGTAGTCAGCTGGTCCTACTGTTTCTTCACGAACGAACCAAGTGTCTTGTTGAAGGTCAAATGAAGTGTCGCTTGTTGCTACGTCTTTTGGAATGTATCCTGCTTCATAGAATTTGTGAAGAGTCTTCAAGTGTTCTTTGAAACGAGGAACGTCGTAACGGTTTACGATCTTAGTAGTATCCCCTTCAAGGTCGATAACGAATGGAAGTCCGTTTGCTACTGGGTAGTCAAAGTTTTCAGAAGGGATGAAGTTCTTAGTAACTGCAAATGGTACTACATCTGGAGCTTTTTCTTTGATTTGTTTCAAGACTGGTTCAAGTGTTTCGTATGAATTTACACCTGAAATGTCGATACCGTATTTAGCAAGAAGAGTTCCGTTGAAGGCAAAGTTTTGTGAAGATGCAACGTTAGCCGCAACTGGAACAGCGTAGATCTTGCCGTTTACAGTGTTTCCTTTGATATAAGCTGGGTCAAGTGCTTTATAAAGCTCTGCTCCCTCTTTCTTGTACAATTCTGTCAAGTCAGCATAAGCACCTTTTTGCGCGTTTACGATGTAGTTATCTGCAAAAGCGATATCGTAGTTTTCACCTGATGATGTGATAACTGACATTTTCTTACCGTAGTCACCCCATCCAAGGTATTGGATATCCAATTTAGCACCAACTTTTTCTTCGATGATTTTGTTTGCATTTTCTAGCAATTCATCCAAGTTGTCTGGCTTGTCACCGATTTGGTACATTTTAAGAACAGGTTTGTCACCTGAAGCTGAGTCAGCAGCTTTTTTGTTGTTACCTGAAAGGTTTCCACAAGCAGCAAGACTTGCAGCCAAAGCTACTACGCTAGCAGATGCAAAAGCATATTTTTTCCAGTTTTTCATGATAAAAACTCCTTTTTTTATTTTTAAACTTATAAACAATTTAATGATTTTTACTTCAGCTACTAAGATGAAGTTGGGAAGTGAGAAACGGTGTTTCTCAGTAAGTCCTATTCTTTCACACCACCGATGGTCAAACCTTTTACAAAGTAGCGTTGGAAGAATGGATACAGAATGGCAATCGGAAGAGTTGCAACCACAACCATGGCCATACGTCCTGTTTCTTTAGGAAGGGCAACACCCAGTTGACCAGAAAGGCCGACTGCTTTAGCAATGTAGTCCATATTTTGCTGGATTTGCATGAGCAAATACTGCAATGGATACAAGTTGTCACTCTTGATGTAAAGAAGGGCGTTGAACCAGTCGTTCCAGAAACCAAGAGCTGTCAACAGCGTGATGGTTGCGATACCTGGGAGCGACAATGGTAAACAGATTTGGAAGAAGATCCGGGCTTCACTAGCACCATCGATACGAGCAGATTCGAGAATGGCTTCTGGAATGGTCTTCTTGAAGAAGGAACGCATCAAGATGATGTTAAATGGTGAGAGAAGCATTGGAACAATCAAGGCCCAAACTGTGTCACCCAGTTGAAGCAAACGAGTTACCACGATATAGCCTGGAACCAAACCGGCATTGAACAACATACTAAGTAAGACGAAAATCGTAAAGAATCTGCGGTACTTAAAGGTTGTCCGTGAAATGGCGTAGGCATAAGTTGTTGTGATAAAGACATTTGTCAAGGTTCCGACCACTGTTACAAACACTGAGATAAAGAGCGCTTGTAATATCTTATCTTTAAACTGAGCCAAAAACTCGAAGCCATCTAATCCAAACTGTGATGGGAAAAAGCTATATCCATGTTGAAGGATGCTCTTTTCATCTGTGATGGAAATCATGATGACAAAGATAAAGGGCAAGATACAAGAGAGAGCAATCAATCCAGAAATAATACTGAAGAAGATGTCTGCCTTCTTACTAAAGGAGTGAATGCCGACATTATCAATTTTTGCTTTTTTAATTTTTTCTGCCATGCTTTCCTCCTTTCTAGAATAGTGCTGAATTTGGATCGACTCGTCTTGCAAGTATATTTGAGAAGATAACGAGAATCAATCCGACAACTGACTGATAAAGACCAGCTGCTGATGCCATACCAATATCTGCTGTCTGAGTCAAACCATTATAGACATAGACGTCTAGTACGTTGGTTACATTGTAGAGCTGACCAGCATTGTGAGGGATTTGGTAGAAAAGACCGAAGTCTGCGCGGAAAATGTTTCCGACTGCAAGGATGGTCAAAACGGTTATAAGCGGTGTCAACTGTGGAATCGTTACGTTGCGAATCCGTTGCCACTTGCTAGCCCCGTCCACTGTTGCTGCTTCGTAGTAGGTTGGGTCAATCCCCATGATAGTCGCATAGTACATGACACTGCTATATCCAAAGCCTTTCCAGATACCTAGGAAAAGGAGGAGATATGGCCAAATACCCAAGTCAGCATAGAAGTTGATCCCCTTCACACCAATGGTTTCCAAGAAACGGTTGATAACCCCTTTGTCGATGTTTAGGAAAGCATCTGTAAAGAAACTGATGATAACCCATGACAAGAAGTAAGGGAATAACATAGATGTTTGGAAGATTTTAACCATTCTCTTAGAACGAAGCTCACTGAGGATGATGGCAATACCCACTGACACAATCAAACCGATAAAGATAAATCCAAGGTTGTAAAGAACGGTATTACGAGTGATAATAAAAGCATCTTTAGAACTAAACAAGAACTTAAAGTTATCGAAACCAACCCACTTACTATTCATAATACTGTGGATAAATCCTTCACCACTCATATGGTAGTCTTTGAAGGCGACCACATTTCCAAATACTGGGATATAGAAGAATAGAATCAACCAAAGTGCCCCTGGTAAAACCATCAAGAGAAAAATCCAGTTATCTCTCAAGGTCTTTGAAAACTTTTTCATAATTTCCTCCCATTTTATTCCTAAAAACTGATTTCATCGAATTTTTAGGTTTGATAACGATTACATTATTAGTATACTCCTATTTGAAGGTCAGGTTAAACTACTAATTATAGAAAAAACTCCACAAATTATTTTATGTGGAGAAGTTTTTTATATAAGAAGGATGTTTCACGAGAAACGCTTTGCATGCGATAAGTATATTTCCTCTTCACTAATTGAAAACTTGTTCCAATATTGGGTGATGAAACTCGACAAAATGAACCTGGGCATTTATGATAGCACCTGATTCATTTTTCTCAATCTCTGGCTGTCCTTCTGTGTGTAAAAGAGCAGGATTACCATCCTTGTAACCAAAGAGAATCACCTCTGTCCCTGCTTCATTCACATAGCAAGCTAGGATATCGAACCGCCTAGAACCTGAACCTGCAATATAGCCATGCCATTTAAAAGTATAATTCACCCCATCTACTTGTCCAAATTGCATTATCTGGTCTGGCACTGCAAGCCCATAGTAATTACCATAAGTGGCCAAATTGGTTGACTTGAATACTTCACCTTTACTATCCGAGTAGGATTCCATGGCTTTTTTTATCTTGTCTCTTAGAGACCTATTGTCTACAACCGGCTTATCCTCTATAGTTACACTAGTTTTGGAAAGAAACTCCTTAAAACGTTGCGCTAAATCTGTATTTTCAGTCTCTTCAAAGTTTGCAGTACTGATAGTTTCTAGCGTCTTATCTGTATGCAAGACCTGTGCTTGCCCATCCTTCAGTGTAAACAAGTAGAAATGTTTGTTCTGCTTGTCATAGTAAGCATCTAAAATCAAGTAGTCATAAGCATTGTCACTCGATACTCCAAAAACATTCCATTTGACACTTTTCTGAGAGACTGTTGTAGCTTCTAATTTTTTGATTAGTTCATTTTTTTCATCAAAGTTTGTATGCTCTAGTCTATGATAGGACTGCCCCATAGAAGAAGCCCAGCTTGCAAACTCTTCCTCCCACTTTTCAGTATTGTATTGAATTAGCTTCTGAAAATCCGAGTAGTTCTTCATAATCAAGGCTTGGTCAGTCGGATTAGATAACTCGAGTTCTTCCATAGCTGCAACCGTAGCAGCCATGGGTGACTGAACAGTTGTATCCTTGGATTCTTTTTCGTGCGAAAGAGCCTTTTGATAGGAATCTGCTAAATAGTGAAAATAGTTGATTGTCTCCTTGGTTTGTTGCTCCCTTGATATTGACGGACTAGGTGCTCTATCCTCTGTCGATTTATGGCAGGCAGATAAGACTAGCACACTCGCACCTAGAACTAGTAGTAGCTTTTTCATGTTCAAACCTCCAAACTATCCTTATACCTTCATTATACTCCTTCCCTATCTCCAAATCAAAAAAACATCTCCATGTATTTAAAAGGAGATGTTTAACTATCTGTGATAAATTTCTAGGTTGTATAAATCGTCGATGCGGTCGCAATAGTGTGCCACTGGTTAGCTGTAGTTGCTGCGAAATCCTTGTCTCCATAAAAATCGTTAAATGGAAGGATTTCGACTTCTAATTCTTCAATGCGGTCAATCTGACCTGCCAGATAAGTCTCGATGCGATTTTCAGCTCGCTTGATGCGTTGCAAGAGTCCACCCATACGGATATCGACCGTATCCAAACCAAATACCTTGTTTTCTTTCAGCCATTGGTGGCTAAAGAGGGCATGGAAGTGTTCGATTTGGCTTCTGAGTTTTGGTAATTCTTCTCTGGCGATTTCTTGCAAGCTGACTTTGTCACCGGCTTTATAAGTTTCACGGATGCGTCGTCCAACATCCACTTTGCTACTTAAAATAGCATTCAACTGAGCCTGAGTTTCAAAGAGATAGGCGTAGATGCCTGCTTTTCCTTTGATTTCAGAAAGAGTCTCCGCAGCATGCGCAAAGTGGGGCTTGTCCTGTTCAGGTGTCATGTGCTTGTCAAGAATTGGGCAGAGCACATCCTGATAAAAGACATAGCGATTGGGATTGATGCCACTGAGATTGTCTGGTAGATCTGGCAAGAGGTTGGCAAGGTCAATCTGCATAAATTCCTCAACTGATAGACCTGTAGTGGTCTTGAAGTGTGCAGACAAACGGTCTAGGTTATCACGGTAGCTGAGTTCTGCCCAGATTTGCAAGCTTGGTAGGATAGAAAATTGGGCAGTTTCACCACCATTATCTCCCCAACCCGTCACAATGACTTCTTTTATCTGATTGGCACGACAGGCTTTATTGGCCTCCATAGCGATGAGACGGCTGAAATGGTTGTTGGGTGTGAAACCAATCCACTTCCAAGCACCACCTGCAAAGGCGATATCTTGGCTAATCTTGTGGTGATTACGGAAATTACGATTGTACTTTTCTTCGCTATCTTGGTAATAATCCCAATAAACCAAGGTTACACGATCTTTGAGACGGTCTAGGTAGACACGAGTTTCCTCAGGAATTTCCACATCGCGATCGTACTGGCCATCTGCTGACATGAGTTTGAAGAACATATCGCTCCACATTTGGCAGTGGAAACCATACTTGTCTGCGATATCCAGCACGCGCTCCAAGTGTTGACACATGAGGAGACTACGGTCCACAACACCGTTCAAAATGAGGTAGCGCCCCAAACCAACCAAGTGAGCTTCGTCCATCCCGATATTGACCTTGCATGTCTGCAATTTAGACAGAGTGGCAAACATCCCATCAATCAAATCATAAACTTTTTCTTCGCCAATGAGGAGAATATCTTCTACATCACGGAGTTCCTGCACTTCTTTGACACCCCATTTGACAAAGGCTGACAAGTGGGCCAAGGTCTGGATGCAAGGCACAAAGGTCATGTCAAACTGCTGGGCGTAGGCTTCTATTTCCTGCAACTCCTCAGCCGAATAAGCTCCACGGAAGTAACCAAAATAAGGCTGCCCCTCAATCTGATAGGTGTCTTCCATGTAAAGTTCAAATGTTGAGTAGCCCATGAGAGCCAAGACCTCAATCATCTGCTTGGCAGAAGCGACATTCAAAACTGCATTACGCGAACAGTCTGCCATGTAGGCCAACTCTTCGTAAGCAGCTTGTTCTTCAATCTCTACCTTATCACCTTCTGCTAGAGCTGTTGTCAACAAGGACAAGGCACGGTAAAGTTGATGGGGTTTGCGATAGGTTAGTTGATAATGTCCATCCTCACCCTTGATAGAGATAGAGGCTTGATCAGACTGAGCGACTGCAACTTCCACATCTGGTAAAGAGATATGCTTTGTCAGCAAGTCGATTGCCTGAGTTTGTTTGGGACTAAGTCCTGTAAATCTTACCACTGATTTTCCTCCTGTAGCCAGTTGACAAGGGCACCATAGAGATTGGCATCTGCATGATAGGTGCAAGCTTGGATAACTGGTGCGACCGTGTATTCTTCGTAGGTTTCGACAAATTCATCGACAGCTTGTTTGACTCCTTGGATGAAGTCTGGATTTTGACTGATAGAGCCTCCCAGACTAATGATATCTGGGTCGATGAGATACTGGATATTGAGCAAGCCTTGAGCCAGATTACGGTTCATGCGCTCAATGGCTTCTTGACAAAGGGCATTTCCGACTGCAGCTTCTTGGTAAATCTTGCGACCATCCCAGTCAGTCTGACCAGATTTTTCAATTACATAGCGAACCATGTTTCCAGTTGACGCTAGTTGCGACCAGTTGTTAAGCTTTTCAGCTGGTTCAATGGTTGTCATATAGCCAAACTCACCACCCAAGCCGTGGCGACCACGGTGAAGTTTGCCATTGATAATCATAGCTCCGCCGATTCCAGTCCCAATCACGACACAGGCTGCATTTTCAATCTCTGGATGAGCCAGCAATTCACTCAGTCCAACACAGTTGGCATCATTTTCTAGATGGACAGGTAGCTGATGATGAGCAAGAGCCTCATACCAAGAAAAGCCATGGATGTAAGGTACGGCACTGATTCCCTCAATCACACCTGTTTCTTGATTGACCGCTCCTGGAACACTCATAGCGATCCCACTGTAATCCTGTTCTGCCAAGCGTTGGTCCAACCAAGCCAATAAATCTTCTAGAGTTTCTGGAGTTGGGGTGCTGGTCTTATCTAAAATCTTTCCATCAGGAGTCAGACTGGCAAACTTAATCCCAGTTCCTCCAATATCAATGGTTGCAATCGTCATATTTTCACCAAAAAAGGGGCGAATCAGTAGTCAATCCTTACTCTTTCGTCCCTCCCTTCTATCTCATAGTATTAGTTATAGAACACTTTAAAACTATTAAATTTCTTCTTTTTTAATCAATTCTGTGCGAATTTCTTGTGGAGCCAATAGTCCTGAATGAACTGGATATGGTCGTTCAAGTAAGTCAAGAATGGTTTGTTGGTGTTCTGATATACGCACATTTTCTTGGCTCATATTGTAGTAACGGAGTACATATCCTTCTTCATTTTCCGCAACTTTAAAGGCTGTCGGGCAGACTTGTGGTAAGCTGAGCGCTGCATGGCTCAAGAGGCTACCTGTCGCTGCCACACTTCCTTCTTGTTTAGCAAGCTGAAGACTGGTAAATGGTGTTTGGAAGGCTTTGGCACGACGGAAGGCTGAGAAGCGTTCTTGTGCTTGGTGGCATTCAAGCACAAACTCGACTTCAAACTCACGCAAGCACTGAGCCTCTGGCGTTGGGAAGTAACCCCAGTCACCTAGCTCACCTGAGGCACGAAGAATGGTCACTGCAATGGTATCATCGCCAAGGATTTCATACTCGTGCAGTCCTTTATTAGCCACCGTCACTCCTTTTTCATCATCATAAAGGCTGACAAAGGCTTGTTGGTGTTGAGGATTTTCAGGATTTTCCCATGAAGCCGCTGGTTTATTTGGTCGTGTCACCACCTCATAGATGCTCTCAGAATCATTGCTTGGACGCGTATTATGAGTCTTGACCAAGAGACGGATACGGTGGTCTTTGGCGGTGTTAGTAAAGCGAGTCTTGAAGCGAATCTGTGGATTGTCAACAAAGACGGTCATCTCTGTTTCAAGAAGAATACTTGTCAATTCTTCTGAGCGCCCAGCTTCACGCGTCATAAACTCGATGATGCCTCTTTGTTCTGCATCCAATTTTTCGTCTGCACTTACTGGAATTGTCAATTCATGCTTGAGCAAAATCTTGGCAAAACGAGCTGTATTTTCCAAGACCTCATAACCTTTCAGCTCGGCGTAGATAGGCTCTGTTCCTTTTGGTTGGAAGTAGATATACTCATTTCCGATGTCACCACGGTCTTCAAAGCGAAGAACATCCTCATACGCTTCATGAGTTGTCTTGTCATAAACTGTGATATTTTCATCCACACTGACCGTTACAAATGGCGTATCAATTACTCCATTTTGGTAAATACCATCACGGTGTTCTTGCTCTCCTTCAAGCAATTGGAAGGTTGTCCAAGAAAGTGGTGCCAGGTGAACAGGCACTGTCACGCGCACTTGTCGAGCGATACGAGCCTGGCGGAACTTGTCTTTTGGTAAATCATACTCAAAATTAGCTCCCAGATCTTCGATTTTCGCTTCTACAGCATGCCCTTCCAAGTCTTCGACACGGTAGTTTGGCAAGGTCAAGGCTGCCATTTTCTTGTAGCCTTCTGTTGGGTGCAATTCTTTGAAATCACAAACCGCCACATCAATCACTGTGCTGACAGTGTCAACCTTGTCATGCAAGCCTGTGTTGATGACCGTAAAGAGATGATCGCTTTGGGCTTCGTGAGTTGCAATTTTGCCCTTCCACTCGTTGAGAAGATTGGTCTTAACAAAGTTTCCGACTTGGTTGACCTTGGCAAAACGCGTTTCCATCTCACGGTGAACCTCGTCCACGCTACAGCCACAGATACTGTCATGTGGCGCATTTTGTAGAAGGACTTTCCAAGCATAGGTCAACTGGTCCTTGTGGTTGTGGCCGCCAGTGATGACGGTCAATGGTTCCACCACTTGTTCTAGGAGGTTGCTATTTTCTTGGAAGGCTTGTTTGAGGTAAATGCGGGATGAAGAAGTGTTGGCAAGTGTGTACCAACCGTCTGTTTCTTGACTCGTCAACTCACCCGTAACCGTAGATAGTTGCTCTGGCAAAGCACTTTCTACTGCATGGACATAGTCATCAAAGGAACTATGCACAAAGGTCACATCTGGGAAGAGTTCATTTGCCACACGAATGGCCTCACTCAGATTTCGCTGTACAGGCTGGTGGTCACATCCGTTCATCATCAACCATTGGTTGGTCGAAGCGTAGTCACGCACGTCTGACAATTTTTGTTTCCAGAAGGCCAGGGCCTCATCCTTATCAACAGGGATTTCATTCCCATTACTATACCAGTTGGCAAAGAGGATACCGAGGACACGACTTCCGTCCGCACCCTGCCAGTACATTTCTGAAAACTGGGAAGTGAACTGCTCATCTTCGAGGACTTGGTTGTCAAATCCAATCGGCTTGACACCACGACCAAAGGCCGCCACGTGAATACCTGATTTTTGTAGGATTTGGGGAGCTTGTCCCATATTTCCAAAGGTATCTGGGAAGTAACCAATCTGAGTGGATCTGCCCCATTTTGCACATTCTGCTTGACCAATCAAGGTATTGCGGACGTTGGCTTCACTTGAAATCAAGTAGTCATCCTGCAAAATGTAAAAGGGACCAATTTTGAGTTTGCCTTCGTCAATGTAACGTTGGACTTTGTCGCGATTTTCAGGGCGAATCTCCAAGTAGTCATCCAGGACAATAGTTTGTCCATCCAAGTGGAAACTCTTGAACTCAGGGTCATTTTCAAAGAGATCAAAAAGATTGTCAAACAATTCCACCAGCTGCATCCGATGGCTTTCAAAAGGCAGATACCACTCACGGTCCCAGTGACTGTGAGAGATGATATGTACAACAACATTTTCCATGAGTAAAACCTCATTCTAACTTAAATTTTTATTTCTATCTAACTAAAGAACTGACTAGCGGATATCCAGGTAATCCAAAACTAACTCACAGAACATCATGTTGGCCCAAGAGAACCATTCACGTGAGTAAAGCGTTGGGTCATCCACGTGGAAGCTTTCGTGCATAACACCTGTCCCACCATCGCAGGCAACCAGCTGATCGAGCAAGAATTTCTTCTCTGCCTTATCTCTTGTTGTCAATCCTTGGATAGAGAGGGCAATCGGCCAAATATAGCGATAAAAGGTATGAGAACTTCCGAGACCACTAGCATATTCTCCTTGGTAGAAATATGGATTTTCAGGGCTTAGAATGGTGCGACGAGTTGCTTGATACACTTCGTCTTCAATGTCGCAATAGCCCAGATAAGGCGCCGCCAACAAACTTGGTACGTTTGGATCATCCATGATGCTAGCATTTCCTAGGCCATCCACTTCAAAGGCGTAAATCTTTTCACCCTTGCTGTTAGTTGTGTGGGCGTAATTTTCGATGCCTTCTTGGATTTCAGCTTGCAGGCGTTTAGCATCTGCCACGATGTTTTGGCTATCAGCTAGATCCAGTTCTGCAAAGATTTTTTGCACATAGCCCAAGACAACTACGGCAAACATATTGGACGGAATCAAATAGCTATACTGGCAGCAGTCATCACTCGGACGAAAAGCTGACCAGGTCATACCTGTCACTGCAAAGGCAGGTCCAAAGCCATCATTTACTAAGGTGTCTTCCTTGCGGTCCGTATCACGGACAAAACGATAAGGAGAGTTCTGGTGGTCTTGTTCCACCGTCCACAGATGAAGAATTTCCTTGGTCGCTTTGACAAAAGTCTCATCAAACTGACTAGTCTCTCCAGTCTCTTTCCAAAGGAGATAAGCCAGTTGCAAAGGATAGCAAAGTGAGTCCACCTCATACTTGCGTTCCCAAATCCAACCATTAAGGTCTG